>CAYYUT010000394.1:0-4025 GCA_964474935.1 uncultured Spirochaetales bacterium | reverse complement strand
TGGAGCTGATCACGCCGATCGCGATGGACAAGGAGCTGCGCTTCGCGATCCGCGAGGGCGGCCGCACCGTGGGCGCCGGCGTCGTGGCCGAGATCATCGAGTAGCCGAGCAGGCGGGCAGGAGAGTCTCTTCTCGAGGAGGCGCGTAGCACAATTGGTAGTGCACCGGACTCCAAATCCGGGGGTTGGGGGTTCGAGTCCCTCCGCGCCTGCCAGCGGTCGCCGGGGCGGCGCATCAGCAAGGGGAAGAGATCGGTGGTGGACAAGGGTACCGCGAAGAATCCGGAAGGCGGCGCGGGTAGCTGGATGCGCGACGGCCAGCAGTACGTCACCGAAGTGCAGACCGAGCTCCGCAAGGTGACCTGGCCGGGCCAGAAGGAGTACGTGGGCGGCACCATCGGCGTCGTCGTGGTGGTGGGCGTGGTGACACTCGTCCTGGGCGTCGCCGACGCGCTGCTCTCGCGGGCGGTGCAGTGGATGCTGCCGTGAACGAGGAGAATGCGGTGGAGCACGACGAGGCGACTGCGGCCCACGAGCCGGGCGACGACGCGGTGGTGGTGCCCCCGCCGAAGGCGCCTGCCGTCACCGGTCCGCCCAAGAAGTGGTTCATCGTGCACACGTACTCGGGGTACGAGAACAAGGCCAAGCAATCGCTGCTCGAGCGCGCGAAGGCGCTCGCCCACGAGGACGACTTCGACGAGGTCCTGATTCCCGAGGAGTCCGTGGTCGAGGTCGTGAAGGGCGAGAAGCGCACCTCGAAGCGGAAGTTCTTTCCCGGCTACATGCTGGTGAGGATGAATCTGACCGACGAGACCTGGCACATCGTGCGCGACACGCCCAAGGTGACGGGCTTCGTGGGGACCGACGGAGGCAAGCGTCCGACGCCCATCTCGGAAGACGAGGTGGCGCGGATGACGCAGCAGATGAAGGAAGGGGCGGCCAAGCCGAAGCCGAAGATCATGTTCGAGGAGGGGGAGAACGTCCGCGTCATCAGCGGACCCTTCGCGAACTTCTCCGGCTTCGTCGACGAGGTCCGCCCCGAGAAGGAGAAGGTGCGCGTGATGGTGCAGGTCTTCGGCCGCGCGACACCGATCGAGCTCGACTACATGCAGGTGGAGAAGGCGTAGCCAGTGGCGAAGAAAGTCGTGGCCATGGTCAAGCTCCAGTGCCCGGCAGGGGCCGCCAACCCGGCGCCCCCCGTCGGACCGGCGCTGGGCCAGCATGGCGTGAATATCATGGAGTTCTGCAAGGCGTTCAATGCGCGCACGCAGGACAAGCAGGGGCTGATCATCCCGTCGATCATCACGATCTACGCCGATCGCACCTTCACCTTCGAGCTCAAGACGCCGCCCGCGGCCGTGTTGCTCAAGAAGGCGGCCAAGGTCGAGAAGGGGTCGGGCGAGCCGAACCGGAACAAGGTGGCGACGGTGACGCGAGACCAGGTGAAGGAGATCGCGGAACTGAAGATGCCCGATCTGAACGCGCACGACGTGGATGCGGCGATGAAGATCGTCGAGGGAACGGCGCGGTCGATGGGGATCGAGGTCGCAAAGGGCTGACGATGGGACAGAGTCGACGATATCGCGAGGCGTTGGAGAAGATCGACCGCGACCGAGCCTACCCCCTGGAGGAGGCGATCGGTGTCCTGAAGGACATTCCGGTGGGCAAGTTCGACGAGGGCGTCGACATCGCCATCAACCTGGGGGTGGACCCGAAGCACGCGGACCAGATGGTGCGGGGCGCGATCGTTCTGCCCCATGGCATCGGCAAGAGCGTTCGGATCCTGGTCTTCGCGAAGGGCGAGAAGGAGAAGGAGGCGCAGGAGGCGGGCGCCGACCACGTGGGAGCCGAGGATCTCGCCAAGAAGATCACGGACGAAGGCTGGCTCGAGTTCGACCGTGTGATCGCGACGCCGGACATGATGGCGGTGGTCGGGCGGCTCGGGAAGGTGCTCGGTCCGCGCGGCCTCATGCCGAATCCGAAGCTCGGCACGGTGACGATGGACGTGGGTCGTGCGGTGCGCGAGAACAAGGCCGGCAAGGTCGAGTACCGCGTGGACAAGTCCGGAATCATCCACGCGTCGATCGGGAAGAAGTCCTTCGACGCGGCGAAGCTCGTCGAGAACGCCTCCGCGATCATCGACGCTGTGGTGAAGGCCAAGCCGGCGGCGAGCAAGGGCACGTACATGAAGAAGATCTCGCTCTCGACGACGATGAGTCCGGGAGTGCGGATCGATCCGAATTCCGTCCAGGCCGCGGCCTGACGGGTCTGGCGAGGTCGAGCACGATGCTGACGCGGGCACAGAAGGAAGAACAGGTCGCCGAGCTGCACGAGAAGTTCGCGCGCGTGAAGTCGGTGATCGTCGCCGACTATCGCGGGGTCACCGTGTCGCAGGTGAACGCGCTCCGCAGCAAGATCCGCGGCGAGGGCGAAGGCGATTTCGAGTACCGGGTGACCAAGAACACCCTGTTGCGCCGGGCGGCCGAGGGCACCGACGTGGCGGCCATCACCGACCGCTTCACCGGACCGACGGCGATCGCCATGTCCTTCGGCGATCCGGTCGGGCTCGCCAAGCTGCTCGTCGACTACGCCAAGGACAACGAGCGGTTCGAGATTCGCGGCGGCTATCTCGATGGCCGAGCCATCGACGAGCAGGAGATCGCGACGCTCGCGACCCTGCCGTCGCTCGAGGAGCTGCGCGCGAAGCTCGTGGGCCTCGTGCAGGCCCCGGCGACCAAGATCGCCCGGATCGCGGTGGCCCCCGCAGCGCAGCTCGCGCGGGTGGTCGAGGCGCGTCGCGGCCAGCTCGAGGAATCCGGCGGCGCCTGACGGCGCCGCTCGAGAGTCGAACGAACGATGCGGGACGTTTCCCGCAAGGGGTGCCGACGAGATCGGTGCCTAGACCATGGAGAAGGTGATCCCAGATGGCCGATTTGAACGCGATTGCAGACCAGCTCTCGGGCCTCACGGTGATGGAGGCTGCCGAGCTGGCGAAGATGCTCGAAGAGAAGTGGGGTGTGTCCGCTGCCGCGCCGGTGGCAGCCGTGGCCGCTGCGCCGGGCGCCGCTGGCGCCGCCCCCGCCGAGGAGAAGGACGAGTTCGACGTCATCCTCACCTCGGCCGGCGACAAGAAGATCCAGGTGATCAAGGAAGTCCGCGCGATCACCGGGCTCGGCCTCAAGGAGGCCAAGGATCTCGTCGAGGGCGCGCCCAAGCCCGTCAAGGAAGGCGCGAGCAAGGATGAGGCTGCCGAGATCAAGGAAAAGATCGAAGCGGCCGGTGGTCAGGTCGACGTCAAGTAGTCGATCGCCTGGCTCGTTTCCGAGGTCGGGGCCAGGTGGGCCCCGGCCGACGCCTGTTTTCCTGCCTTACTGCCATTGGGAGGGTGCCGCAAACCCGTGCCTGCGATCAACTTCTCCGAGAACGCCCCCCGAGTCCGCAAGTCCTTCGCGAAGATCAATTCGGTCGTCGACATCCCGGATCTGATCGAGATCCAGAAGCAGTCGTTCGAACGTTTCCTCCAGACGCACGTCGAGCCCGAGAAGCGCGAGGACGTCGGCCTGCAGGCCGTCTTCAACTCGATCTTCCCGATCAAGGACTTCAACGAGACCGCGTCGCTCGAGTACGTGGGGTACGTCCTCGAAGAGCCGAAGTACGACGTGCAGGAGTGCCTGCAGCGCGGGATGACGTACGCCGCGCCGTTCAAGGTGACGATCCGACTGATCGCCTGGGACGATGCGGAGGGTTCCCAGACGATTCGCGACGTGAAGGAGCAGGAGGTCTACTTCGGCGAGGTGCCGATCATGACCGACAACGGCACCTTCATCGTCAACGGCACGGAGCGCGTGATCGTGTCGCAGCTCCACCGCTCGCCCGGAATCGTATACGACACCACCACGTCGACCACGGTGAGCGCGGCCGGCAAGAAGCTCTACTCGTGCCGCATCATCCCGTATCGCGGATCGTGGCTCGACATCGAGTTCGACCACAAGGACCTGATCTACGTCCGCATCGACCGGCGCCGGA
>CAYYUT010000393.1:0-4026 GCA_964474935.1 uncultured Spirochaetales bacterium | reverse complement strand
AGCGGAACCAGCCGCTGTGTGATGGGGTTCACGTCTTCGCCCAGCAGTGCGCCGGGGTCATCCGGGTGGGGGCGCGGCAGGTGCACCGGCGCAATGTACCACGCCAGCACCGCCCCGCCAATTAATGCACCCAGCAGCCCGAACAAATCCGTCCAGGAAGCAAACGCGCCTACAATCAGGTTCATCAGCACGAGCATGCCTGAAAAGCCGCGCCGCTGCTGCCCCCGCTGGATTCCGCCCCGACCGCCTCCGGCGATGCCGCCGAGCTCAGCCACGAGGACGAGGAGCTGCTGCGTGCGCTCGGCTATGTCGAGTGACGCAGAGACTGCGAGGCGAGACGACCCACGAGGCCGAGCCTGAAGTCCTGGGGTGGCCGACGGGTCGGGGAATCGAACGGGGCTCCCGGCCGCGACGCGCGCACGGGAAACCTGCGGCTTCGCCTCTCCGCGCCCGCCGTCGACATCCGGATTCCGATCGAGCCCGTGTTCATCGCGGCCGGAACGCCGATCGCGCCGATCCAGGGCGCCGTCGAGCTGAGGGCCGGTGGCGGCACCTTCTTCTCGGAGGATCCGATGCCCTTGCCCGTGCTCGGAGAGGCGTCGGAGGGGCTCCGGTCGATCGGTGCCTTCGTGCCCAGCCCCGGCCAGCACTCCGAGATCGGGGTCGAGAGGCGCATCGACCCGAATCGGCCAGCGGTGTCGCTCGGTCTTGCCACGATCGGCCGCTGCCCGCGCGTTGACCAACGAGGCGCGCGGCCTGCTCAGGCTCTGGGCGCGCGCCCACTCGCGTGGCACCTGCTTCGCGGGTGGGCGCACGTGTCCCGGCTCGAGCGGCACGGGACTTGCTTCGTCGTGAGGCGTGTCCGACGTCCTCGCTGCGGCCCTCGCCGGGCTCGACGATTGGCCCGGCTGGGCGCGATCCACGGCCATTCTCGGTGTGGCCGCGCTGGCCGCGACGCTCCTCGTGATGGCGGCGCGCTGGCCCCTCGCCCGGATCGCGAGCCGCGAGGGGAGCCCGTTGCGGGTGTTGCTCGACGACGCTCGCTGGCCGCTTCGGCTGCTGCCGCCGCTCTTCGGCGTCTACCTCGCGCTGCCGCTGGCGCTCGAGGGAGTCCGGCTCGCCGCGACCCGCCGGCTCGCGGCCACGACCTTGATCGTCCTCCTCGGGTGGCTGCTCGGCACCCTCGTCCGAGCCGGCGAGCACGTCCTGCTCCAGCGCCTCCGCCTGGACGTCCGCGACAAGCTGCGCGCTCGCAAGATCCACACACAGCTGCGGCTGCTCCGCAGGATCCTCTTCGTGGGGATCGGGATCTTCACATTGGGTTCGGCCCTCTTCCAGTTCGAAGAGATGCGCCGTCTGAGCACGGCGCTCCTCGCCTCCGCAGGCGTCGCAGGCATCGTGATCGGCTTCGCCGCGCAGCGAACGCTCGGCAACCTGATTGCCGGGGTACAGATCGCCATCACCCAGCCGATCCGGATCGACGACGTGGTGATCGTGGAGGGCGAATGGGGTTGGATCGAAGAGATCACCCTGACCTACGTGGTCGTGCGGATCTGGGACCAGCGACGTCTGGTCGTGCCGATCCAGTTCTTTCTTGAGAAGGCCTTTCAGAACTGGACGCGCGTGTCGTCGGAGATCCTCGCCACCGCCTTCGTGTACGTCGACTATCGCGCGCCCGTCGCGGCGATCCGCGAAGAGCTCGGCCGCATACTCGACAAATGTGACTACTGGGACGGCCGCGTCTGGCGGCTCCACGTATCGGCCGCGACGGACCGGACGCTCCAGCTACGCGCACTGATGAGTGCCGCTGACTCCCCGACGGCCTGGGAGCTCCATTGCGAGGTGCGCGAGCGACTCGTCGCGTGGATCCGCGACACCCATCCCGAGGCCCTGCCGCGCCTCCGCGCCGACTTGAGCGAGGGGTCGCCCGAGGCGTCCTGAGCGTGCCAAGGGCTCGCCGAGTGACGGCCTTCGAGCGGAGGATTCGGACCGGATGTCGGTCGCACCCGCGGGAGGGACGAAGGACCCCGGCGACGCGCCTTCGGGCGGAGAGGCGACCCCACGGCTTGCCCGGCTGCTCTCGCAGCGCTCGCGAAGGGACGGCCCGCTGGGGCCGATCGCGGGACGACGCCGAAGTCAGGCGGCACGCGAGGTATGCTCCGGCCGTGGAATTCTCCGACCCGCGCGCCGAGGAGGCGCCGCCTACGGTCGCTCTAGCCTGAGTTCCCCCGGGGATTGGTCATAACGCGAGGTTCCCGGACCTCGAACGACCGCTTGTTCGGACTATCCGCCCGCGCTCCGCCCATCGGCGCGATTATCCTCGACGAGATCATATACATCACATAGATACTGATGTATTATTTTTTCTGAGGTATCGAAGCTGGTGGCAAGGAACGCACGAAATCGAGACGTCGCCAGGCGAGCCGTCGATACGGTCCTGGCCGTGCTCCCGCGCTCGGTGAAGGCGCGCGTGCCGAAGTCGCAGCGCGACACTGGGCCCGCCCTGATCGTCGGAGGCCGGGAGCTCCAGATCGAATGGATTGGCGAGGGCACACTGGGCAATGCCCGCAGGGTCCTCGCCAAGCGACGCCATCGCCCGGACATCGTGGCGGCCCGCCGGCTCTCGCCGGGCGCTCGCAAGGCCCTCTCGGATGCCGGAATCGGCTGGGTGGACGAGACGGGCGCTGCCGAGATCGCCGTGGGTTCGATCATCGTCTCGCGAACGGGGAGACCCCCCGAGCCCGCCGACCAGCCGAAGCGCTGGACCGCTGCCGTGCTGGCCGTGGCCGAGGCGATCCTCTGTGGAACGAAGCCCACGGTGGCTGCGTCTGTCTCCGCCACCGGCCTCTCGACCGGGAGCTGCACCCAGGCGTTGCGATTCCTGACGGACCTCGGCCTGCTGGAAGCTCCGGCGCGGCGCGGGAAGTTCTCAGGCCGCCAGGTCACCGACCCGGATCGGCTCCTGGAAGCCTACGCCTCGGCGACCGAGCAGACACCAACGTCCCTCTCCCTCCAGGTGGGCGTGACCTGGCGCGACCCGATCGCCGGCTTGGCAGAGACGGGACGGAGGTGGAACAAGGCGAAGCTCGCCTGGGCGGCAACCGGGGCTGTGGCGGCGTCCGCAATCGCTCCCTACCTCACCTCGGTGACCACAGCAGAGGTGTACGTGGATGCGGAGAGCATGGTGCTGCTCGAGGCCGCTGCAGCGGCAGTGAATCTCCGCCCCATCGAAGGCGGCCGCCTGACGCTCCGGCCCTTCCCCACGGTCGCCGTCCGGGCGTTGGCCTCCGAGGTCGATGACCTTCGGGTTGCGCCATGGCCTCGCGTCTACGTCGATCTCCGTCAATCCGGCGTCCGCGGCGAGGAGGCTGCGGAGCATCTGCGGGAGGTGATCCGTGGCGGATGAACCTCCTCGCAGCCGGGCTGCACGCGAAGCCGCCGAGCGCGCGCTCGTCCGTGTGGTCCACCACTACGGTGCGCGCCCCGAGTTCGTCGTTCTCGGCGGGCTCGTCCCGGAGCTCCTGTGCTCGGGCAGCGGCTTCCGACACGCCGGAACGACCGACGTGGATGTGCAGGTGGATCTGGAGATCGCCTGCGGCTCCGTCAACACCCAACGGCTCGAGCGGGCCCTGCGCAACGCTGAGTTCGTGCCGGACGGCGAGTATGTGTGGCGCTGGAGGTCGGGAGGGGCCTCCGCCACTGCGATCGTGAAGTTCGAGCTTCTCGCCGACCTGGAAACTGCTCCGGCTGGCTCCAGCGTCCGCTTCGATGGCTGCGAGTCCCTTGGCGCCGCCAACCTCCGGGGAACGGGATTCGCATCGCGGGACGCGACGACCCGCCAGCTCAGGGCCCGGATCGGCGGGGTCGAGCACATCGCGAAGGTCCACGTGGCCGGGCTCGCCGGTTTCATCCTCGCGAAGTGCGCTGCCGCGTACTCCCGGAGGACGCAGAAGGACTGGTACGACATCGCCTTCGTCCTGCTGCACAACGACGCCGGCGGGCCGGAAGCCGCTGCCCGGGCGGTGC
>CAYYUT010000392.1:0-4031 GCA_964474935.1 uncultured Spirochaetales bacterium | reverse complement strand
AACGGAGCGCCCGGCTGGCTCGTGGAGCCGGGCGTATCCGTGCAGGACGCCGTCGGCACCCGCGGCGAGCGCGACGTCGAGGCGGCGGTTCACGATCCACCGCACATCCGGCGCCCGGACCTGCGCCTGGAGCGTCCGGAGCCAGCGAAGCTGCGCCGCAGCCTCCACGCCGCGGGCGCGGACCTGCACCCAGTCGACCCCGCCCGCGATCGCTTCCGCGACCGACTGGGCCAGGGCATCGGGATCGCCTCGATGGTCGGTCACGAGGCAGAGCAGGGGGCGGCTGCCGAGCGCGAGCCAGGCCGCCCGCTGGACCGGGACGGCGCGATCCCTAGAGATCGGCGAGGCCACCGAGAGGGCTCGAGGCGCTCGCGTAGAGCCGGCGCGGCATGCGGCCGGCCTCGTAGGCGAGCCGGCCGGCCTCGATCGCGAGGCGCATCGCCCGCGCCATGGTCACCGGCTCCTTGGCGGCCGCGATCGCCGTGTTCATCAACACGGCCGTGGCCCCGAGCTCCATGGCGACGGCCGCGTCGCTCGCGGTTCCGACCCCCGCGTCGACGATCACCGGCACCTCGACGGTCTCGAGGATGATCCTCAGGTTCGCCGGATTGCGGATCCCGAGGCCCGATCCGATGGGCGCCGCCAGGGGCATCACGGCCGGACAGCCCATCGCCGCGAGCTTCTGGCAGGCGACCGGATCGTCGTTCACGTAGGGGAGCACCTCGAAGCCGTCGTCCACCAGGACGCGGGCCGCCTCGAGGGTCGCCGCCACGTCCGGGAAGAGGGTCCGGGTGTCGCCGATCACCTCGAGCTTCACGAGACCGTGGCCGAGGAGCTCGCGTCCGAGCCGTGCGGTGGTGACGGCCTCGTCCGCCGTGAAGCAGCCCGCCGTGTTCGGCAGGATGGTGAAGCGATCCGGGGGGATGTGGTCGAGCAGATCGCGGCCCTCGGGCTGGTCGAGCGGGATGCGTCGCAGGGCGACCGTGATCATCTCGGCGCCGCTCGCGTCGAGGCAGGCGCGGTTCTGCTCGAACGATGCGTACTTGCCCGAGCCGACGATCAGGCGCGATCGGAAGGTGCGGGATCCGATCCGGAAGCTCTCACCGGACACGTCGCGATGGGCCTCGGGCCGCGTGTCGTCGCTCTCGTCGCTCATCTCGCTCCTCCTCCCACCGCGTGCAGGATCTCGACGCGGTCGTCTGCCGCGAGCGTCCGGGCCCCGAACTCGGAGCGGGGCACGACGTCGCGATTCACGGCCACGGCCACCCGTTGGCCCTCGAAGCCGAGCTCGGTGAGCAGGCCTGCGATCGTGCAGGTCTCCGGCACCTGGCGGGGTTCGCCATTCACCGAGATCGCGACCGTCACGTCGGCTGGCCTCCCCTCGCGATCCGTCCCACGGTCGATCGGTCGCGGCGCGGGAGGCGATGGCGTCGAGCGGCGGGATGTCGCGCCTGGGATCGTCGTTGCATGATGGTTGCGCGGGCTCTGCGGCGACGCGCGCGGCGCGGCGGTCTCGGATGGTCCACGAACGGTCCGCAGACGGGGCGCTCGCACCCTCGGCGTTGGACCCGAGCGAACCTACCCCGGGCCCGGAGGTGGGTCAATCGAGCCGGCGTGCCGACGAGGCTCGCGCAGGCATTCGATAGACTGGGAACCGGAGGCTCCGCCTTGTCCGAACCGACCACGGTCCATCCTGCTGCGGGTTCCGCCGGCCGGCGTCCCACCGTCGCCAGCGTCGATCTCGGCCGTCTGCGCGCCAACTACGACGTGCTGCGACGGGCGGCCGCGCCCTGCGAGGTGGTCTGTGTGGTGAAGGCCGACGCCTATGGCCACGGCCTCCGACCCGTGGCCCGCACCCTCGCCGCGGCGGGCGCTCACAGCTTCGCCGTCCAGACGCTCGACGAGGCCGAGCCGCTGCGTCGCGAGCACGGCTCCGCGCGCATCCTGGTGCTGGGCGGGGTCCACGATGCCGAGGAAGCGCGGCTCGCGGCCGGGCTCGATCTCACGCCGGTGGTGCACGACGAGGGCGCGCGGGAGTGGCTCGCCAAGGCCGGCGCGGAGCGCGGGCGTCCGGTGTCCGTCCATCTCGAGGTCGACACCGGAATGCGTCGGATGGGGGTCGCGGCGGACGAGGCCCTCGCCATCGCGCGTCGCATCGAGCGGGACCCGGGACTCCACCTGGAGGGCGCGTTCAGCCACTTCGCCTGCGCCGACGAGCCCGATCTCGCCGCCTCGCGCGCCCAGCTCGATGCGTTCGCCGGCTGGCTCGACCGGCTCGCGGCCGAGGGCATCGCGCCCGCCATGGTCCACGTCGCCAACTCGGCCGGGCTGCTCGGGGCCGACGCGCTCCCGGGGCTGCGGCAACGGAGCCACGCCGTGCGTCCCGGGCTTGCGCTCTATGGCGTGCGACCCGCCGCGCACTTCGACGTGTCGCTCGAGCCGGTGATGACGCTCCGGACCCGCCTCACACAGGTGCGCCGCGTCGCCGCGGGCGAGTCGGTGGGCTACGGCGCCGACTGGCGCGCCACCCACGACACGCGGATCGGGACGCTCCCGATCGGATACGCCGCCGGGGTGCCCTGGCAGCTCGGCGGCCGGGGCGAGGTGGCGATCGGGAAGGCGCGCTGCCCGATCGTGGGTCGGGTCTCGATGGACTACCTGACGATCGATCTCGGAGCGTCGGTGGGGCGCGTCGGCCACGACGTGGTGCTGTTCGGCCGTCCGGGCCCGCGCGGCGACGCGGTCGACCTGCCGGTGGAGGTGCTGGCGCGGGCCGCCGGGACGATCGCGTACGAGCTGCTGGCGCGGATCGGCCCCCGCGTCCCGCGCGTCTACCAGGCGGCACCCGACGCGCTCGTCACGTCGTCGCCCGAGGGCGAAGAGGGCCCCGCGCGCGTTTGACGGCCGCGCGCGCGCTGGGGTACACCCAGAGCTTCCGATCGACAGGAAGGAGCTTCGATGGATTCGAGCGGATCGCGCGTCGCGCGAGCGCTTCTCTCCGTCTCGGACAAGACCGGCCTGGTGGCGTTCGCGACGGGTCTCGCCGAACTCGGCATCGAGCTCGTGGCGTCGGGTGGAACGGCGCGCGCCCTGCAGGAGGCGGGCCTCGACGTGGTCGAGGTGGCCGATCTGACGGGCAGCCCCGAGATGCTCGGGGGGCGCGTGAAGACGCTCCACCCCGCGATCCACGGGGGAATCCTCGCCCGCCGCGAGCTCGAGGCCGATCGGAACGATCTCGCTACGCACGGGATCCGGCCGATCGATCTGGTGGTGGTGAATCTCTATCCGTTCGAGGAGACGGTGGCGGCGCCCGGCACCACGCTCGAAGAGGCCATCGAGAAGATCGACATCGGCGGGCCGGCGATGATCCGCGCGGCGGCGAAGAACCACGCGTACGTCGCGGTGCTGGTCGACCCGGGCGACTACGGCCGGGTCCTCGAAGAGCTGCGCGCGAGCGAGGGGCGGCTCGCGCTCGAGACCCGGCGTCGGCTCGCCACGCGCGCGTTCGAACGCACGGCGCTCTACGACACGGCGATCCAGGCCTATCTCTCGGGCCGAGGGCGTCCGGACCAGACCCCGGACGATCCGTTCCCGGCCCGTATTGGGCTCGAGCTCGAGAAGGCGGAGACGCTGCGGTACGGCGAGAACCCCCATCAGGGCGGCGCGATCTACGGCCCCTTCTTCGACGTGATCGAGCCGCTCCACGGCAAGGAGCTCTCCTACAACAACGTGGTCGACATCCACGCGGCCCTCGGACTGATCCTCGAGTTCGACCCGGACGAGTCGACGGCGGTCGCGATCTTGAAGCACAACACACCCTGCGGTGCCGGCGTGGGCGAGACGCCGCTCGAGGCCTACCAGCGGGCTTTCGGGACCGATCCCGACTCGCCGTTCGGGGGCATCGTGGTGTGCAACCGCGTCTTCGACGAGGCGCTCGCACGCGAGGTCGACGAGATCTTCACCGAGGTGCTCGTCGCGCCCGAGTTCAGCCCCGAAGCGCTCGCGTGGCTGCGCAAGAAGAAGAACCGACG
>CAYYUT010000391.1:0-4045 GCA_964474935.1 uncultured Spirochaetales bacterium | reverse complement strand
ACCGGCCTGAACGATCAGTGTGCGCTGGCCAACAACGGCGAGAACGGCAACTGTCAGATCGGAACCATCGACCCGACCGTGCCGCCCCACTGGGACGCCGGTGAGGGAGTCGAGAATCCGGACTCGAGCGCGCTCCCGGCTGCTGCCGACCGCACGCTCTACGTGTCGCTTCCGGGCACCTCGGCCGGCACGACTCCGCTCGCGTTCGACACGACGAACGTCTCGGCCTCGGACCTGGACCTCTCGGACGTGAACGGCAACGGTGTGGCCGACGACATCGCCGCCTACAGCGACATCCTGAACGATGGGATGGAAACCTCGAGCGACGCCTCCACCCTCGAGGGTCTCGGTGACGAGCTCGTCGACTACTTCCGGGGCTGCGTCTTCGGCGGTGTCATCGCAGATGGTGACTGCACCGACCGCTCCTGGCGCCTCGGCGACATCTTTCACTCCAATCCGGTCGTGGTACCGGCCCCGAACGCAGTCATCAACGACCCGTCCTACTTCGAGTTCGCCCAGCTCTACGCCACGCGTCAACGGATGATCTACGCCGGCGCCAACGACGGGTTCCTGCACGCGTTCAACGCGGGCGAGTTCGATTCGGGTGCCTCTCCGCCTGGCTACGACCGGGGCAATGGGAGGGAGCTCTTCGGCTTCATGCCCTGGCAGGCGCGCGAGAATCTGCGGAACCAGCCTCTCGACTCGGGCGCGCGCGATGTGTATTTCGTGGATTCGTCGCCGCAGGCGGCGGATGTGTGGTTCTACCCGTCCGCGACATCGAATGGCAGCGCGAAGCAGGCCGCCGAGTGGCACACCGTGTTGATCGGGGGAATGCGGCAAGGGGGCAGCCAGTACTACGCCCTCGACGTGACGAACCCGCCCGGCGGCGACGGCGGTCCGGTGGGGGGTGGCCCCTCGTTTCCGGAGTACCTGTGGGAGTTCCCGTGCGAGGCCGACACCACCGCCTGTAACGAGTTCCGCGGGTTCATGGGCGAGACCTGGTCGGAGCCCGTCATCACGCGGGTCAGGGTCGGATCGAACGGAAACCTCGACTTGAGCAATGGCCTCGAACGCTGGGTCGCCATCTTCGGGGCAGGCTACGCGCCCGAGGGGGATCCGAATGATCTGAGCAGCTACAACGGCGAGACCGATTCGGCGGCCACGCCCGCCCCGGACACCCAGGGCCGCGCGATCTTCATCCTGGACGTCCAGACGGGAGAGGTGATCGCATCGAAGCGATTCCAACCGGACGAGGGGGGTCCGGAGAGCGACATGCTCTTCTCGCTCCCGTCGAGTCCCGCGGTATTCGATCTGAACCAGGATGGCTTCGCCGACGTGGTCTACATCGGAGACCTCGGGGGGAATCTCTGGCGCTGGCGCATGCCCTTCGTGAACGACGGCGGCGACGACTTCGACAACTTCGAGAAGTTCTTCGACGCCCCCGAGTATACGGACGCCGATGGGAACACCTTCCACAAGAGCATCTTTTTCCCACCCTCCGGGATCCTGAAGGCCGGAATCCTGTATCTCGCCTTCGGTACCGGTGAACGCGCCAATCTCCGCTTCGCTGGTGACGGTGCCACCGATGCGGACAACAACCGGTTCTACGTGGTGAAGGACTTCGACCCGCTCGGTACGGAGGATGGCACGCTCGACGCTCTCGCCGTCGAAGAGAGCGATCTCCGGAACATCACGAACGATTCCGGGTGCGACCCGATCGTCGAGGACGGCTACTACCTCGTGGCGGAAGAGAAGGAGAAGTTCGTCACGAACACGGTGATCTTCCTGGGCGACGTGATCACGGGATCGTTCGTGCCAGCCGAGGACGAGCTCGACCCGTGTGCATCCGGGGGTGTGGCCTTCCTGTATCGCTTCCGGTTCGATTGTGGGGAGGGCGCGGGTACCGGCGGCACGGCCGCAGAGAACCGGCGACGTGCGATCGGCAACGGGCTTCCCACCGCGCCCCGCATCTCGGTCGGGAACCTCGACGATCCGAACTGCCCGGTGCGGTTGGTGGTCGTGACGAGTGAAGGGAAGATCGAAGGCGATTGCCAGGACCCGCCCCTCCAACCGCTGAAGAACATCGAATGGAAGCAGAACTGATGGCAGGCGTGTGTTCTGTGGAGGGTGCCCACCGATGGTGCCCGCGGGAGGATCGATCATGAGCAGAGTTCTCGGATTCATCGGGGTGCTCGCTGCGGTGCTGGCGCTCGGAGCGCCGGTCGCGGCTGCGGAGGGCGAGGTGCTCTCGGGCGGCCCGGAGCGGTTGATGGCGAAGAGCGTGAGCGCGTCGCAGGTGACCTTCGAGCGCTCGGGACGGTTCTCGGTGACGTCCGAGACGGCGATTCTCGGGGCCGACGGGGCGAGGCTCGTGCTCGGCGAACTCGACACCGTCGAGGAGGCGTCGCGGCGCAGCGTGCTGGTGCCGGAGGGCTTCTACTACAAGTGGGAGCCGGGGCCGGGCGGCAGCCTCAAGGTTCTGCAGGCGACGCCCGACCCGAGATAGGTGGGCGACCGGGCACGGGATGTGGTCGCCGAGGGACCGGGGAGGTCGACGATGCAGAAGATCCGGCGGAGCCTCCGGCAGCTGGCCACGACGGCAGGCCTCGTGGGCATCGGTGTCGGCCTCGTGGCGTGTGGCTCCGAGACGAGCGAGCCCGCGGCCGAGACGGCAGCCGCGACGGTCGACGAAGACTGGGTGGCGAACGCCGTCCCCGTGATCCAGGGCATCCGCTTCGAGCCTCGAGAGCCGTCCTCGAATGGACGGGTACGGGCCATCGTCCAGGCGCTCGACGCGGACGGGGACACGCTCCGCTTCGGCTACGTGTGGCGCGTGGACGGCCGACGCGTCGCGAGCAGCGGTGACGCCCTCGCCCTCGCGGGCGCATCGCGGGGCGACTCGGTGTCCGTGACGGTGACCGCGACCGACGGGTTCGATGAGAGCGCTCCCTCGACCGCGACGACCCGAGTCGGCAACACCGCGCCCGTCCTCCAGAAGCTGGTCCTCGAGCCGCTCGGTCCGATCACACGGGCGCACGACGTGACGGCCGTCCCGGATGGCCGCGATCCCGATGGAGACGAGCTCGAGTACCACGTCGCGTGGTTCGTGAACGGTCGACGCGTCGGCTCGGGCGCGACCCTCGAGACGCGGGGTCTGCGGGTCGGTGATGCGGTCGAGGTGGAGGTCGTCGCCCGCGACGGACGAGCCGAGAGCAACGTGATCCGCAGCGCCGCCATCGAGGTGTCGAACTCCGCACCGGTGGTGGTGTCGAGCCCTCGCTTCGAGAGCGACGGTGCGGGTGTCCGTTACCAGATCGAGGCCCAGGATCCCGACGGGGATCGATCCTTCCGCTATCGCATGGAGAAGGGGCCGGCGGGCATGACGGTCGATCGGGTCACCGGCCTCGTGAGCTGGGACCCACCGGCCGACGCGACGGGAACCCATCCCATCTCCGTGGTGATCGAGGATCGGGACGGGGCCTTCACCCGGCACATGTTCAGCATCACGATCGAGGACGAAGCTGGCGCACCTGCGGCTCCGGCTCCCTGATCCTGGACTCGAGCGCGGGGCGTCGGAGCCCTCCCACCGTCAGTCACGGATCGCATACTCCTTCAGCTTGTAGAGCAGGGCACGGTGGCTGATCTGGAGGAGCCTGGCCGCCCGGGTGCGGTTGCCTCCCGTGGCCTGGAGCGCGCGTCGGATGAGACGCTGCTCGAGGCCCCGACGGGCGCTCTTCAGGCAGAGATCCTCCTCGGAGCCGTCCTCGGCGGGCGTCACCACGTTCTCCGGGAGCTCCCGGAGCGTGATCCGCTCGCCGCGGCAGAGGATCACCGCGCGCTCGAGCACGTTCTCGAGCTCGCGGATGTTCCCCGGCCAGCCGAACGCCACGAGCCGTTCGAGTGCTTCGTCGCTGATCTGGTGGATGGGCTTGCCGAGCGACGCCCGGAAGTGGCCCATGAAGTGGTCGACCAGGAGCGGGATGTCCTCGCGACGGGCGCGTAGCGGTGTCACGTGGATGCGGAGCACGTTGAGGCGGTAGAAGAG
>CAYYUT010000390.1:0-4050 GCA_964474935.1 uncultured Spirochaetales bacterium | reverse complement strand
CCGAGGCGAAGGGCTTCCTGCTCGTGGCGTCCTCGCCCTTCACGCGTTCGTCGTATCACGCCGACGAAGACTTCGAACGCCTCCGCACGGCCCGGGAAGAGCGGCGCGCCGCCCAACGAGCTCGCCGGCCACTCGGGTCCCCGGCACCCTGCGAAGAGCTTCCCTAGCGAACGTCGTTCTCGATCGGATCGAGCGCCAACAGATAGGCGGCGATGGCTTCCAGGTCGGCACGCGGAAGCTCGCTGTAGCCGTGCTCGATCACCTCGGACATCAGGCCCTGCGTGTCGTCGCCGTCGGGCTTGAGGCCCGTTTCGAGATACCAGACGAGGTCGGCCGACGCCCAGTCGCCGATTACAGAGCCGGGGTCGGGGGTGATGTTCGGAGCGAGCTCGCCTTCCGGACCCTCTTCGGAGCCCGCCAGCCAGAGCGAGCGATCGAGCCCGCCCGACAGGGTCCGTGGGGTGTGACACTCGCCACAGTGGGCGAGCGACGTCACCAGATAGGCACCGCGGTTCCAGGTCTCGTCTCGTTCGGGGTCGGGAGCGAACCGACCCTCCACGAAGTTCAGCCACTTCCAGCCCGCGAGCGGGGCACGCCAGCGAAACGGCAACGGCGCGTCGGGCGGGCGATTCTCGCGCCGGACCGCCGGCAGCGTCGCGAGGTGGGCGAACAGATCGCGCAGGTCGCGGGCACTCATTCCGGTGAACGAGGTGTAGGGGAACACGGGAAAGTAGTGGCTCCCGTCGGGCGCGAGGCCCTGGCGCATGGCCCGGATGAAGTCCTGCTCGGTCCAGGCACCGATCCCGGTCTCGGGGTCGGGCGTGATGTTGGTGCTGTAGAAGACCCCGAACGGGGTCTCGAGGGGGCGGCCGCCTGCGAGGGACGGCGCCGCGTCGCCCTCGCCCGGGAAGTTCGTGTGGCAGGTGCAGCCCCCGGTGGCCGCGAGCCCGCGGCGCCCCTTCGCGGCATCCCCGCCGGCGCGCGACCCGTTGGGCGCGGCGACGAGCAGGCCGTGGCCCGCGGCCAGACCGATCCACGCCGCGGCGCCCGCGGCGCGGCCGGTCGCTCGCGGGCGATCTCCGGTCACTTGCGCTTGTACGACTCTTCCTTGGGCTTCCGGAAGGACTTGTGACAGCCGCCGCAGGACTTCCCGACCGCCTTGGTCTTCGCCGCGATCGCCTCGAGGTCGCCCGTCCGGGCCGTCTCCTCGAGCGCCTCGGCCGCCGCCAGGAAGTCGGCATTCGCGGCCTCGAACCGGGTCCAGTCGGTCCAGATCTCGGGCTCGGCGTCGGTGGGGCCGGCCACCACCTTCTTCTCGAAGGCCGCCGAGACGAGCTTGGCGTCCTGCGCGAGCCCGCGGGCGTGGGCCTCGACGTGGGCCGTGAAGGGGAGGCCGTGCTTCAGGATGTCGCTGATCGCACCGAGGTGCGAGCCGACGTTGGTCATCAGCTTCTGGCGGTAGTCGATGTGGGCCTCGTCATCGGCGGCCCACGCGGCCGGGGCGGCCACGCCCGTGCCGAGCCAGAGCGCGAGGGCGAGCGTCGACGCGATGCGAGGCGGGGAGAGCGAAGGGACGAGCTGCACGGGACCTCCTCGAGGTGGACGGGTCGCGACCGACTCTACCGAACGAGCGCCCTCATCGGGAGGCGTCGTCCGGGACGCCCGGCTTCCAGGGGAACGCCTCCAGGAAGCTCCGATAGGGCTCCGGCAGCCCGTGCTGCGCGGCGCCCACCAGGACGTGTTCGCGGTACCAGTCGAAGGGACGAGGATCGTCGATCAGACGCTGCGACAGATAGACGTGGCTCTCGACCGTCCGGTCGGGCATCCGGACTTCGAGCCGCCGGCGCTCGTAGCCGCCCTCGTAGCCATCGAGCACCTCGAGGTGGTGCGCCGCGATCTCGTACACGACCCCCCAGACCCGGGCGTCGGCGTCGCGCACCAGGTTGGCCTTGGCCGAGCCGTCGCGTCCGCGCTTGTTGAAGACGAACCGGTGGGCCGAGAGCTGCGCGGCCCCGAGCGCCCGCGCCGAAGACACCCGTGCGCACATGCGCTCGATGCGCATGTTCGAGCCGTAGGCGAAGACCCGGGCGGTCGCTCCGGTCTTCCGTGCGGCGTCGGTCCGCGCGGGCGGCCTGTCGTGATCGCTTCCGGCAGGCACGGGGAGTTTCAAGTTAACCGAACACGGGGTCGCGGGCGTCGCGGCCCGCTTCAGCCCGGCCGCGGCGCTTCCGATCCGGTTCGGGTCGGCTTTCGGAGGCGACCATGATCTACGACCTCCTCGCGGCCGGCCTCTTCGCGCTCTTCGTGGGGCGCGGCGTCGTGGCTGGCTTCTGGACGACCCTGCTCCGGCGCGTCGGTCTCGGTCTCGGCTGGTTCCTGGCCGCGACGCTCGCACCCGTGTACGCCCCCGATCTGGCCGCCCGCTGGCAGATGCCGCTGCCGGTGGCGGTGGCGGTGCTCGGCTCGGGCCTGCTGGTGATCTGCGTGGCCCTGGCGGCCGTGGCCGGAATCCTGGTGCGACGCACCGAGCGCCGGGGCCGGGCGGGCGAGGCGCGTCCGCTCGGCGACCAGCTCGGCGGCGCCCTGGTGGGCGCAGTCCCCGGGTTGGTGGGGGTCGTCCTGGTGGGATGGCTCGCGCTGGTGGGACAGGCCCTGCGCGAGAGCGCGGGCGCCGAGTGGATCCCCGCGAGCGAGGACGCCCAGGTGGCGCGTCTCTCACGGGGTCTGCTCGGAGCCGGGGTCGAGCGCTGGTTCGCCGACGCCTCGCCGCCCAGCCGCGCCACCGCGCGCGCCCTGGCCGACCCGGCCACCGCGACGCGGCGGCTGCAGCGCCTGATGGAACGCGACAGCCTGCAGCGGCTGACCGGCGACCCCGTGTTCTGGAACGATCTCGGCCACGGCCGCCTCGAGGCGGCGCTCGATCGCACGAGCTTCCACCAGCTCGTCTGGGACCGCGAGACGCGCGCGCATCTCGCGCGGCTCGGCGTGGTGGACGAGGCGCTGGCGGACGCCCCGGTGGCCTTTCACGCCGCCGCCTCCGAGGCCTTCGCCGAGGTGAGCGATCGTCTGGGCGAGATCCGCCGCGATCCGGCCTTCGAGCAGCTCCTCGACGACCCCGAGGTGCGCACGCTCGCCGAGCTGGGCGACTACGTCGGTCTGCTCTCGAACCCGCGCGTGCGGGCCTTCGTCCTGAAGGTGCTGGCGACCCCGCCCGCGTGAGGGCGAGGCCTCGACGGCGGCGGGTCTGTGCCGGGGCTTCGATCCCGCCCAGGTGAAGGCGCGCTCGCGTGAAGGCGCGCTCGCGTGAAGGCGCGCGGAAGGCCCCGCACGGTCCGGACTTCGCGAGGGCCGGCTACGCCTCCGGGCCCCGCCCACCTCCGGCCGGCGCGGTGGCGCCACCGCCGGCTGTCTCACTGGCCAGCCCGCCCGTCTCTTCGCCGCCCGTCTTCTCGCCGCTCGTCGTCTCACCGCCTGTCTTCTTGAGCGCGGACTTCTCCTGGAGCCACCCGATCGCCTCGTCGTAGTCGGCGCGCTCGCGTTCGAGATAGCGCTCGATCGCGTCGGCGAGACGCGGGTCGACCAGCTTGTGGACGCTCCAGGTGGGTTGGGCGTCGAGACCTCGCACCTGCTTGTAGTCGCCCCCGGCGCCCGCCTCGAAGCGGGCCAGCCCTCGCTCGATGCAGTGCTCGATGGGGGCGTAGTAGCAAAGATCGAAATGGAGGTTCCGGGCGCGCTGCAGACAGCCCCAGTAGCGCCCGTAGAGGGCGTCGCCCTTCTGGACGTTGAAGGTGCCGGCGATCGGGCGGCCTGCGTCGCGGGCCACCACGAAGCAGAGTCGTTCGCGGAAGCGTTCGCGCACCAGCTCGAAGAAGCGCTCTCCCAGGTACTGGCGCCCATAGACGTGTCGATCGATGGTCGAGAGGTAGAAGCGGAACATCTCCGGAAAGATCTCGTCCGGGATCTCGTCGCCCTGCATGACCTCGACCACGACCCCGGCCTCGCGCACCGCCCGGCGCTCACGCCGGATCAGCTACCGCCCCATGCACCGGC
>CAYYUT010000389.1:0-4059 GCA_964474935.1 uncultured Spirochaetales bacterium | reverse complement strand
CCCATCTCGAAGCCACGCGAGCGCGCATGCCTCGGGCTGGAGGAGCTGGCCCGCGCCGCGGCCGCCCCTCCGGTGCTGGCACAGGGGGGGATCGAGCCGGCGAACGTGGGCTCGGTGATCGCGGCGGGCGCGGCGGGCGTGGCCGTCACCGGGGCCATCCTCGGGCGTGACGACCCACGCGCGGCCGCGCGGGCCCTGCGATCTGCGCTCGACGCCGCCGAGCCGCCCCGAGACCGTCAGCTACGCTGAGGGTTTCGCGACGACGTCCCGCAGGGCACTCAGCCGGCCACGCCGTCCGACCGACAGGAGTTCACGTGAGAGCAGTCCTTCCGGCCAGTCGAGTTCGATCGACGACGACCCACGCCCCGACCCCGCGCGGTCGGGTCGGGTGGCGCCTGCTGGCCGTCCTTGCGCTCCTCGTGAGCCCCACCCGTGTGCTGGCGGCCCCGGGCCCGGGCGAGGAGGCGCTCGCCTACAACCGCCTCCAGGAACGCATCATCGCGGTCTCGGAGCAGCTCAAGCCTTCCGTGGTCCACATCGACGCGATCATCAAGGTGAACGACCGGCGCAAGCGGGTCGAAGGCTCGGGCGTGGTCCTGAGCTCCGACGGTCGCATCATCACCAACCAGCACGTGGTCGACAAAGCCCAGAAGGTCGAGGTGACCGTGCCCGGCCGGAAGCAGAAGTACCCCGCCGACGTCGTGGGCGCCGACAAGCAGACCGACATCGCCCTGCTGCGGATCCGGCCCGACGTACCGTTGCCGGCACCTTCCTTCGGGACCGTCGAGGAGCTGCGGGTCGGACAATGGGTGCTCGCCGTCGGGAACCCGTATGGGCTCGACGGGACCGTGTCGTTCGGGATCGTCTCGGCCAAGGGTCGCAATCTCGAGGTGAAGGAGCTGATCAACGACTTCATCCAGACCGACGCGATGATCGACCGCGGTTCGTCGGGCGGCCCCCTCGTGGATCTCGACGCCCGGGTGGTCGGCATCAACTCACGTGGGCAGGGCCGCGGGATCGGCTTCACGATCCCGATCGACACCGCCCTCGAGGTGGTGGCCGATCTCGAGAAGGGTGGCGTCGAGCGGGGCTGGCTGGGCGTGACGCTCCAGCCGCTCGACCGCGACCTCGCCAGCTATTTCGGCGCACCGGAGCTGACCGGGGTGATCGTCAACTCCGTGAGCACGGGTTCGCCGGCCGCTCGCGGCGGCATCGAGCCGGGTGACGTGATCACGCGCCTTACCGCCTCGCCCACCGACGCCGAGAATCAAGAGGACCTCGGCTCGTTCCTGCGCATGGTGGCCGGGCTCTAGCCCGGCGAGACGGTGGAGATGGCGCTCCGCCGAGGCCGGCGCAGCAAGAACGTCCGCGTGACCCTCGGCCGGCAACCGAAGGTGGTCCCCGCCGAGGCGGAGAGCGACGTCGGCTTCCACGTCCAGGAGATCACCGAGAACATCTATCGCGACCAGCGGCTCGAGACCCGCGAGGGCGCCTTCGTCCGCTTCGTGGAACGGGGCTCGCCCGCCAGCGAGGCGGGCCTGCGACCCGGCGACGTGGTCGAGCAGATCGAGCGCGTCGACGTCGACGATCTCGAGGCCTTCCGCCGGGCGATCCTGGCGACCGCCGAGCGCGACCGTTTCCTGATCCGCGCCCGGCGCGGGCCCGAGACAAAATTCCTGCTCGTGAAGCGCGGCGCCAAGCCGACCACGACCGAGGAGCCCGAGTCGGACTCGGATACCGCCGTGCTCGAGCCCGAGGGCGACGAGATCCCGGTCGACGACGCGACGACCGGAAGGCCTGCGACGCCGTAGGTCCACCCGCGCCTCTTCGAGGCGCCCCGCGCGTGGAGCCTCGCAAGGGATCTCGATCCCGGATCGGGTGGCTACGGCGCGAGCGGACCCGCGCCCTCCCCGGCGCGCACCAGGAAGGTCCGCACGACCCGTCCGAAGCGATCGCGGCTGGCCGACGCCAGGCGTTCCGCCACCTCGTCCGCCCGCTCCGACGCCACCAGATGGAGCGTGCAGCCGCCGAATCCGGCGCCCGTCAGGCGCGAGCCGAACACACCGGGCAGTGCGTCGCCGATCTCGCAGAGGGCGTCGAGCTCGGGAATGCTCACCTCGAAGTCATCTCGGAGGCTCGCCTGTCCCGCGCGCAGAAGGGCCCCCGCGGCCTCGAGATCGCCGCGCTCGAGCGCGGCCGCCATGGCTTCCACCCGCGCGTTCTCGGACACGACGTGTCGCACGCGGCGGGCGAGCGTCGGAGCGAGCTTCGCCGCGACCTCGGCGAGCTGCTCCTCGCCCAGATCGCGAAGCGTCTCCGCCTCGGGCGCGATCCCGGCCTTGCGCACGGCGGCGAGTGCGTGCGCGCACTCCTCGCGACGGCGTTCGTAGCCCGCACCCGGGGCTGCGCCCGAGGCGTCCGCGGAGCCCGTTGGTCCCGTCGGGCAGATGGCGTCGGCCGAAGCCTCCGAGGCGACCGAGCGGGCCGGGCCAGCCGGGTCGGTGGGGTCGGTGGGGTCGGTGGGGTTCGTGGGGTCGGTCGCGGCGGTCGGGTCGGCCCGGCGCGACGCGTCAGCGGGTGATCCGCTCGGTGCGAGTGTGCGCCGCACCCCCGAGTCGGCCACGAGAAGGCGCACCCGATCGCCCGGGAGCGGCAGGAGCCGGACCCGTTGGTCGCGACAATCGAGCAGGAGCGCCCGATCGGCGCGGCCCAGGGCGCTCGCGAACGGATCCATGATCCCGCACCCGACACCCACGTAGTCGCTCTCGCCGCGATGAGCGATCCGCGCCAGCTGCTCGGAACCGAGACCGAGGCGGAACGCCCGCTCGAATGCCCAGGCCGCCGCCACCCCGAGAGCCGCCGAGCTCGACAGCCCCGCTCCGGCCGGGACGTCGCTCTCGATCGCGAGGTCGAGGCCCGCCGGGATCTCGTGCCCTGCTCGCGCGAGCGCCCAGGCGACGCCCACCAGGTAGTCGGTCCAGTCACCGACCGGCTCGGGCCGCGCGGCGCGCGCCGTCTCGAGCGGCCGTTCCACGGGCCCCCCGCGCTCGCGCGACCAGACCCGCAACACCGGGTCGGGACGGCGGGAGCCCGCGACCCGCAGCTCGCGGTCGATGGCGCAGGGGAGCACCCAGCCCGCGTTGTAGTCGGTGTGCTCGCCGATCAGGTTCACCCGACCCGGGGCGCGCACCCCGAACTCGGGAGTGCGGCCAAAGTGCGTCTCGAACGCGCGTGCGAGTGTCGAGGGGCCCGGCATCCGGCTGTCAGGGTGCCAGAGCGGCCCGCGCGCCGCTTGCCGCTCCCGGGGTCCAGCCCTAGGCTCGTTCGATGAATTTCGGGCCGCACCCGCGCGTCTCTCGATCGGCCATGAACCGACTCCGCCATTCCTTCCGCCCAGCCACGAGCGGCCGGCTCGGGCTCACCGGGCTCGCTCTCGGCCTGATGCTCGTGGGCGCGGCGTCGCCCGCGCCGGCGGCCGACCCCTTCCTGCGCCGCACGGCCACGGTCGACGTCGTCGAGCGGGTCGGCCCGGCGGTGGTGAACATCACGACGGAGCGCGTGGTGCAGCGACGCAGCCCCTTCGGCTCGCTGCTCGGTCGCGACCCGGTCTTCGACCAGTTCTTCCAGCGCTTCTTCGAACCTCGCCAGCGGAGCGAGTCGGTGCAGAGCCTCGGGTCGGGCGTGCTGATCGACCGGGACCGCCACGTCATCACGAACGCCCACGTCGTGAACCACGCCGAGCGCATCCAGGTGAAGCTCGCCGACGGGCGCGAGTTCGACGCCGAGGCGATCGGGGTGGACCCGAACAACGACATCGCGGTGCTGCGGGTCGCGTCCGAGGAGACACTTCCCTGGGTCGACCCGGGCCGCTCGGACGATCTGCTCGTCGGAGAGCCGGTGATCGCGATCGGAAACCCGTTCGGCCTCTCGAACACGGTGACGACGGGCGTGATCTCGGCCACGGGCCGCTCGATCCGGAGCCGCGACGACCGCGTCTTCCACGGCTTCCTCCAGACCGACGCCTCCATCAATCCGGGCAACTCCGGCGGACCGCTCCTC
>CAYYUT010000388.1:0-4079 GCA_964474935.1 uncultured Spirochaetales bacterium | reverse complement strand
GCGACCTATGACGCCGGGAAGTACCGCTAGGGCGGGATCGCGGAGCCCTGCGTAGAGGACTACCTCTCGCTCTAGTCCCAGGGCTCCCTGCTCGGACTGCATGCCCAGGTCTCCCGACCGCAGGGAAAGCTCGTGCGGGTGATCGAGGGGCGGATCTTCGACGTGGCGGCCGACGTCCGGCCGGGCTCTCCGACCTTCGGCGAGCACGTCGCCACCGAGCTCTCCTCGGACGATCACCGCCAGGTGTACGTACCCCCCGGCTTCGTGCACGGGTTCTGCGTGCTGAGCGAGCGAGCCCAGGTCGAGTACAAGTGCACCGATCTCTACGAGCCGGGCGACGAGATCGTGATCGCCTGGAACGATCCCGACCTCGCCATCGACTGGCCGATCGAGAGCCCGCTCCTCTCGGCCAAGGACGAGGCCGGGCTCCGGCTCGCCGATGCCCGTGAGCGTCTGGCGGGCTACTCGGCCCTGGTGAGATGAAGCTCCTCCTCACCGGTGCCGGCGGCCAGCTCGCGCGGGCGCTGGTCGACGTCTTCCACGACCACGAGGTCGACGCGCGCGACCACGCGGGTCTCGACATCGCGTCGCCGGACGCCGTGGCCCGAGCCCTCGACGAAGCCCGGCCCGACGTCCTGGTGAACGCCGCCGCCTGGACCGACGTCGACGGCGCGGAGAGCGATCCGGAGGGGGCCGCCCGGGTCAATACCACCGGGCCGCGGCTGCTCGGCGAGGCCTGCGCGGCGCGCGAGGTGCCGCTGCTCCACGTCTCGACCGACTACGTCTTCGACGGCGAGGCGCGCCGGCCCTATTTCGAGAGCGACCCACCGAACCCGAAAAGCGTGTACGGACGCACCAAGCTCGAAGGCGAGATGGCGTTGGCCGCGGCCCAGCCCCGTCACTGGATCGTGCGCACCGCCTGGCTCTATCACGTCGTCGGCCGGAACTTCGCGCTCACGATGCGCCGCGTCGCGGCGCAGGGCTCGGCCCGCGTGGTCGACGACCAGATCGGCTCCCCGACCTTCGCCCCCCATCTCGCGACCGCCATCCGCGAGCTCCTCACCGACCGCCGCTACGAGTACGGAATCCGGCACCTGGCGGGTCGCGGTCACACGAGCTGGTGCGGTCTGGCCCGCGCCCTGTTCGATGCGCTCGAATGCGAGGTGGCGGTCGAGCCCATCGCGACCGAAGATTGGCCCCGGCCCGCCCCCCGTCCCCACTGGTCGGTGCTCGGGACCGAACGCGAGCCCCTGCTGCGGCTGCCCCCGTGGGAGGAAGGGGTTCGCGAATTCGCACGCCGCCTGCGAGAGGAGGACGCATGAAGATCGACGGCAAGGCCGCCCTGGTGACCGGTGCCGGAACCGGGGTGGGGCGCGCCACGGCGCTCGGCCTCGCGGCCGGCGGCTGCTCGGTCGCGATCAACTACAGCCGTTCCAAGGACGCCGCCGAGTCGGTGGCCGCCGAGGCCCGCGCGAAGGGGGTGAAGGCCGTGGCGATCCAGGCGGACGTGTCCGACGACGCTCAGTGCCGGGCACTCGTCGAGCAGACCGTGGGCGAGCTCGGTCGTCTCGACGTCCTGATCAACAACGCGGGGACGACGAGCTTCATCCCCCACGCCGAGCTCGACAAGGTGACCGACGACGACTGGGACCGCCTGATCGGGGTGAACCTGAAGGGACCGTTCCAGTGCGCCCGCGCGGCCCGGGCCCCGATGGAGGCGTCCGGGGGCGGGGTCGTCGTGAACGTGTCGAGCATCGCCGGGATCGCGGCGGTCGGAAGCTCGATCCCCTACTGCGCCTCGAAGGCCGGCCTCAACAACCTGACCGTGGCCCTCGCGCGCGTGCTGGCGCCGAAGATCCGGGTGGTCGGGGTGGCGCCGGGCTTCATCACGGGCAAGTGGCTCCAGGAGGGACTCGGCCCGGCCTACGACGCCATCAAGCAGGGCATGGAATCACGGGCGCCGCTCGGACGGGTGTGCGACCCCGAGGACGTGCGGGATGCGATCCTCGCGCTGGTCACGGGCTCCGATCTCGTGACGGGCCAGATCCTCCCGGTCGAGGGCGGGACCCTGATCGCCGGGTGAGGCCTGTCCGCCACCGCGGTGCGCTCCTGGCGCTCCTCGCGTCGATCGCTGCCGGATGCGCTGCGCCCCCTCCGACCCCTGCCCCGCCGCCCGGGCACCAGCGCGCCCCCGGCTCGCGGGTCTGGCTCGAAGTCCCCGAAGGCTTCGTCGCCGTGGCCGAGCTGCCGGGCTTCGAGACCGACGACCAGCTCACCGCAATCGTGGTGAACGAGCTCCAGGCCTCGACGCGCTACACCCTCCAGTCGCTCACCACCCAGGGCTTCGCCGCGCAGGGGATGGTCCTGCAGGGACAGGAACGGCTCGAGATCGACGGCTACCCGGCCCGGCTCTACGACATCCGCGAGGAGCTGCGCGGCATTCCCTTCCGGCGCTGGACCCTGGTGTTCGGATCGTCGAGCACCACGGTGGTGATCTCGGCGATCACTCCGGCCGCCTTCGCCGACGAGATGGGCGCGCCCCTTCGCCGGGCGCTCGAGAGCGTCCGCTGGCGGCGTCACGAAGCCCTGCCCCGCGCCGCCCCGCCTTCGCCCTAGGGTCCGCGGTCCTAGAAGTCCTCTTCGAGCTCGAAGGCGTCCTCGGACTCCGGCCGGCGAGGTCGCTGGTAGAGGAAATGGGCCCCACAGAAGGTGCACAGGACCGAGTCGCCGGGACGCTCGTCGCCCGCGAGCTCGAGCTGCGCGTCGCAGACGCTGCAATGGACATCGGGTGCGGGCACGTGGGCCGGATCGGGCGTCCGCAGGGCGGGCTTGAGCCCGTTGGATTCCGGGCAGTTGCGAGGGAGGTCGGCCGCGGGTCGGCCACTTGACGTCGACTTACCGCTGGGTAGAATTGGTCGGGCCAGTCGAGGAGAGACCGCCCTTGCCCGAGAGCCCCGCCCAGGTCCCGCCGTTCCCGCGTCCCGCGTCCCGGGCCGACGCGATCGCCTCCCAGA
Organism: uncultured Spirochaetales bacterium; assembly: GCA_964474935.1. Lineage (GTDB taxonomy): Bacteria > Myxococcota_A > UBA9160 > UBA9160 > JAFDDA01 > CAYYUT01. The sequence continues at coordinate 1,065 of CAYYUT010000388.1, read as the reverse complement.
TTCGCGAGGAGATCCTGAGGGGCGACTACCAGCCCGGCGACCGGCTCCCCGCCGAACGCGAGATCGCGAGCCGGCTCGGGGTGAACCGGACCTCGGTCCGGGAGGCGCTCCGCAAACTCGAAGAGCATCGACTCGTGGTGATCCGCCACGGCGGAGGCGCCACCGTCCGTCCGCTCCGCGAGGCGAGCATCGAGGTCGTCCGTCACCTGGTGTTCGCGGGCGGGCGCCTCGACCACGACGTGGCCCACCAGCTGCTCGACGTCGAGGAGATGCTCGTGGCCGGCGCCGCGCGCCTGGCCGTGGAGCACGGCACCGACGCCGAGCTCGAGCGGGCGCGCGAGCTGATCGGACGGCTCGCGAGCCGCCACATCGGGGACGGCGCCTTCCTCGACACCATGGAGTCCCTGATCGCCCTGATCGCCGAGGCCAGCACCAACCTGGTGCTCCAGCTCGCCCGGAACGCGGTGATGCCGCTCTTCGCGGAGCGTTTCCGCGAGGCGCGCAAGCAGCTGCGGCCCCCCCACGACCAGCTGGCGCCGGTGCTCGCCCGGATCGAGACGGCCCTCCAGAACCGAGACGGCGCGGCGGCCGAGGAGGCCGTACGCAGCCTGATCCGCAGCAACCGCCCCCGCATCCTCGCGGCCCTCGAACGGGCCGCTGCGAACCGAGACGAACCCGTCCCCGCGCCGGACACGAAGAGGAGCATCTGAACGACATGGCCAGCGAACTCGCGACCCGCCACCCCAAGGACGGCGAGAGCGTCGAAGCCGCACTCACGGCGCTCTACAACTGGAACTACGAGCCCGAGATCGACGAGCTCCGCACCCTCTACGCCAACGCCCTGGAGCGCCAGTGGGTGGCGATGCGCGACCTCGACTGGGAATCCGAGATCGACCAGGAGGCCTTCTCGCGCACCTTCACCGTCGGGGGCCTGCCGATCCAGCACACCGAGTACTGGAAACATCTCGACGCCGATCTCAAATGGGACATCTCCCGACGGAGCGCCGCCTTTCTGCTCTCGAACTTCCTGCACGGAGAGCAGGGCGCCCTGATGGCGGCCGCCCA
>CAYYUT010000387.1:0-4087 GCA_964474935.1 uncultured Spirochaetales bacterium | reverse complement strand
GCGCGCGCTCGGACGAAGCGGACTCGAGGTATCGATGCTGGGGCTCGGCTGCATGGGCATGTCCGAGTTCTACGGCCCCAGCGACGAGGCCGAATCGATCCGCACCCTGCACCACGCCCTCGACCACGGCACCACCTTCTGGGACACGGCCGACATGTACGGATCGGGCGCCAACGAAGAGCTGCTCGCCCGGGTCCTGGCCGAGCGCCGCGACGAGGTGACGCTCGCCACGAAGTTCGGGATCGTACGCGAGCCGGGCCAGCCGCCGCGTGCCATCTGCGGAAGCCCCGAGTACGTGCGCGCGGCCTGCGACGCGAGCCTCGCGCGCCTCGGCGTGGAACGGATCGACCTCTACTATCAGCACCGCGTCGACCCCCAGGTGCCGATCGAAGAGACGGTCGGCGCCATGTCCGAGCTGGTGGCGGCCGGCAAGGTGGCGCACCTGGGGCTCTCGGAGGCGAGCGCGCCGACGATCGAACGCGCCTTCGCCGTGCATCCGATCGCCGCGCTCCAGTCGGAGTACTCGCTCTGGAGCCGCGACATCGAGGGCGAGATCCTCGGCACCTGCCGCAAGCTCGGGATCGGGCTCGTCGCCTACAGCCCGCTCGGCCGCGGCTTCCTGACCGGCCGCTTCCGACGCTTCGAGGACCTCGACCCGAGCGACTACCGCCGCATGAGCCCCCGCTTCCAGGGCGAGAACTTCCAGAAGAATCTCGACATCGTGGCCTTCGTCGAGACGCTGGCCGAGTCGAAGGGCTGCACGCCCTCGCAGCTCGCGATCGCCTGGGTGATGGCGCAGGGTCCCGACATCGTGCCCATTCCGGGCACCCGGCGGAGCGAGCGGCTCGACGAGAACGCCGCCGCCATCGAGGTGGCGCTCTCGGCCCGAGAGCTCGCCGAGATCGCCGAGAGGCTTCCGCTCGGAAGCGCGGCAGGCACGCGCTACCCCGAGCCGATGATGGCGCTCCTGAACGGCTGACGCCTCGGATCGACGCGCAGCCCCGACACGCGGGATCAGCGCGCCTCGGAAAGGTCGGAGCGGAGCGCCCACACCAGGCAGCCGGCGGCCACGATCAGGACCGCACAGAACGGAAGCCCGGTGTTGATGGCGGCCGACTGCAGCGCGGTGAGCCCCCCGACGGCGAGCAGGACCGCAGCGATCGCGCCTTCGATCACGGCCCAGAACACCCGCTGCCAGACGGGCGGGTCGGGGTGCCCTCCCGACGTCAGGGTGTCCACCACGTAGGAGCCCGAGTCGGAGCTCGTGACGAAGAAGAGCGCCACCACCAGCGCCGCGATCGCCGAGGTGATGCCCGAGAGCGGAAGCTGGTCGAGCATCACGTACACGGCCGTCGAGACGTTCGCGTCGACCGCCTGGACGATCCCGCCGGGTCCGATCAGCTCGCTCTCGAGCGCGGTGCCGCCGAGCACCGCGAACCAACAACCCGTGGCCAGGGTCGGCACCCCGAGCACCCCCAGCACGAACTCCCGGACGCTGCGCCCCCGCGAGATCCGGGCCACGAAGACCCCCACGAAGGGCGCCCACGAGATCCACCAGGCCCAGTAGAAGAGCGTCCAGGAGGCCTGCCAGTCGGAGTCGCCGAGCGCCCCCGAGCCCACCGTCAGGCGTGGCAGGGCGAGCAGATAGCCACCGAGCAGATCCGGGAGCTTCGCGAGCACCCACAGGGTGGGCCCCGCACCGAGCACGAAGAGCCAGAGCACGGCGGCGAGTCCGACGTTCAGCTCCGAGAGACGGCGGATGCCGTTGCCGAGACCGCTCACGAGCGAGAGCGTGGCGCAGAAGGTGATCCCCGCGATCAGGGCGAGCTGCACCTCGACGCCCTGGGCAATGCCGAGCAGGCGCGTGAGGCCCGCATTGATCTGCATCGCGCCGAGCCCGAGCGAGGTGGCGAGCCCGAAGAGCGTCCCGAACACCGCGAGCACGTCCACCAGCTTCCCGGGCCAGCGATCGGTCCAGCCGCCGAGCAGCGGGGCGAGCGTCGAGCGCATCGACAGGGGCCGACCCCGGCGGTGGTGGAAGTAGGCGAGCGCCAGGCCCGTGAGCGCATAGATCCCCCACGCGTGGAGCCCCCAGTGGAAGAGAGAGATGCGCAGGGCGTCGCGGGCCGCCGCGGCTTCGGCCCGGTCGCCGGCCGGGGGCGAGGCGAAGTGGAGCACGGGCTCTGCCACCCCGTAGAAGAGCAACCCGATCCCCATCCCGGCGCTGAAGAGCATGGCGAGCCAGGCGAGACGAGGGAACTCGGGCGCTTCGTCCTGGGTCGGGGCGAGGCGGATCCGGCCGGTCCGTCCGAGGGCCAGCGCCACCGACACCATCAGGAAGCAGGCCACCCCGAAGAGCAGGAAGCCGCCGAGACGCTCCACGATGAAGGCTTGCGAGCCGGTGAACAGCGCATGCGCCGCCTCGCCATCGACGAGCGAGAAGGCGAGCACCGCCACCACGCTCAGACTCGAGACGCCGAAGACCAGGGGGTCGATCGTGGATGTCGGCCGGTCGCGCGGCGGGCCGTCTAGGGACGGCGGAAGTGCAGAATTCCCCAAGCCAGGAACCCCTGATCGGCCGCGTCAATCCAGCTCGACAGACCGACCAGCATGCGGTCGATGTAGGCCGCGCTCACCTCGCCGGCGAGCGATTCGCGTTCGGCCTCGAGGCGTGTGCGCACCGCGGCATAGTGGCTGCGGAGGTGCTCGGTGAGCTTCACGCAGGCGACTTCCTCCAGGCCCAGCTCGGCCGCCACCTTGCGGTAGAACGCGAACGAGCCCATCGAATCGAGATGGATCCGCTCGTAGACCGGACCGAGCACGTCGGGAGGGCAGTCGTCGGCCTGCATCGGATCGGTGAAGATCAGCTCGCCGCCGGGCGCGAGCACCCGCACCGCCTCTTCGAGCACGCGACGTCGCCGCCCGCTGTGCAGGAACGCGTCCTGCGACCAGACCACGTCATGGCTCGCGTCGGGCGCCGGAATCTCCTCGAAGCTCCCGTGCTCCACGTCGATCCGGGTATCGAGACCCTGCTCGGAGCACAGCCGGACGTTGCGTCGGTTCTGGCGTTCGCTCAGGTTCAGGCAGGTGACCGAGCATCCGAAGCGTCGGGCCAGGTAGCGGGCCGACCCGCCGTAGCCGGCGCCGAGATCGAGGATACGCGTCCCTTCGGAGAGCGCCCCGAGACGATCGGCCATCGCTTCGACCGTGCGACGGCTCGCCGCGGTGATGTCGTCGCTTCCCTCGTAGATCCCGACGTGGATGTCTTCGCCGCCCCACACCTTCTCGTAGAAGGCGTCGGCGTCGGCGCTGTCGTAGTAACGCTCGGTCGTGGCGACGACGGCCTCTTCCGCCTCAGCCATGATGCGACTTCTCGGCGACGTGGACGAAGAAGTCCGGATCGGTCTCCTGGTACGTCTCCTGGAAGTCGCCGAAGCTGTGACAACGCTGGAATCCCGCGTCGGCGATCAGCTTGCGCATGTAGCGCTTGCGAATCGGGTACATGTTGAGGTTGTACTCCGAGCCGTCCGGGAACGCGTAGCGGAAGCGCGCCAGCCCGTCGTCGACGTGTTCGGGCTCCGCGACCACCCGGTCGCCGCAGTAGTAGAACTTGTGCTTCGACGCGAAGCCGTGGTCGAGGATCGCGTCGTAGTTGCGCTGATCCAGGATCAGGATGCCGTCGTGCTTGAGCACCGAGTAGAACTCGGCCAGTGAGCGGCGGCGATCGTTCTCGTCGAACAGATGCGTGAACGAGTTGCCGAGACAGATCACGGCATCGTACTTGCCGTGGACGTCCCGCGTGAGCCAGCGCCAGTCGGCATGGATCGTCCGCAGGATGTGGCCCCGTCGCTTCGCGTTGTCGAAGGCGCGCGCGAGCATCTGGGCGTTGCCGTCCACGCTCGCCACCTCGAAGCCGGCCCGCAGGAGCTGCACCGAGTGGAAGCCCGTGCCCGTCGCCACGTCGAGCACCTTGTGCTTCCCGTGGCCCCGAAGCAGCTGGATGAAGAACTCACCCTCGCTCTCGGCGCGGGCATCCCAATCGATCAGCTCGTCCCACTTCTCGACGAAGGCCTGGACGTACTCGGCC
>CAYYUT010000386.1:0-4087 GCA_964474935.1 uncultured Spirochaetales bacterium | reverse complement strand
GATGGAGCTGGCCTAAACGCATCCAGTCGCGACCCGAGGCGAAGAAGAAGCACGAGCCGACGAAGCTTCCGGAGGCGTCGGGCTCGAACACCGCCGTGCGCATGCCGAGCGGGTCGAAGAAACGCTCGCGGCTCCAGCGCACCAGGGCCTCGAGGTCGCCGTCGAACAGATCGCGCAGGATGCGCGCCAGGATGTTCGAGGTGCCGCTCGAGTAGCTCCAGAAGTCGTCGGGTGGGTGCGCCAGGGGAAAGCGGGCCGCGAAGGCACCCGTATCGGTCTGGGTGAAGAGCATGCGCGACACGTCGTTGGTGGCGCCGTAGGTCTCGTCGAAGGCCAGGCCGCTCGACATGCGCAGGAGCTGGTCGAGCGTGATGGCGCCGCGCGGGTCGCCGGGGCCGCGCCATTCGGGCACCGGCGCCGGGGCATGGAGCGCGAGCCGGCCTTCCAGGACGGCGACCCCCACCAGCGCGGCCACCACGCTCTTGGCGGCGGACCAGCTCAAGAGCGGTGTGTCGCGCGTGATGCCCGGGGCGTAGCGCTCGGCCACGAGCCGGCCCGCGTGGGCCACGAGGACGGCCTTCGTCTGGCGCATCCGGCCGGAGAGCCCCTCGGGCTCCTCGAAGGCGGCCGCCAGGGCCGCGGCCAGGGCGGGCGGAGCGGGCTCCGCCGATGGCGCGGTGCCGTGGGGCCAGGGACGGTCGTCGGGTAGCGGGGCCGCGTGCGGCGGATCGCGGAAACGTCGCAGCACCGCCTCGTCCGCGCCGGCCAGCAGGGTGCAGCCGACCCCGTCGCGGTAGAAGGCGCGGGATCGCGCAAGCCCTGCGGCGCTCGCCTCCACCGAGCGCCCTTCCACGTCGACGGAGAGCGTCACGAGAGGCGCGCCCGGCCCCAGGTCGTGATCGACGTAGTCGTCCATGACATACCCGGGATCGAATCCACTGTGGAAGACGAGTGCGCAGGCCACACGCGCGGCATAGCCGGCACCCACGGGCAGCACCACGTGCAACGGAGCGCTCCACCACAGGACCCCGAGCCCGGCCACCACGACACCGAGGATCGCGATCCGACGCATCACGAGGTGGACGCCGACTCGGTGCTCCAACCCCGGGCGCGCTGGGGATCGGGCACGAGAGAGCGCCGCGAGGCGCGGTTGGCGTTCGCCGTGCGACGGACGCCGCCGAACAGGGCCGTGAGCCTGGGGCACCGCATGAGGACGCCGATGCTAGCCCACCACCCACCCGTGGCGGTCGGCGACGTCGATCAGCACTGCGCCCGCGGGGCGGCTCCGATCCGGGCCCGCGCTCAGTCGACGGCCCGGAAGAGCTCCGAGAGCACGGGCGTGGCGAACGAGAAGCCGATCGTGGCCGTGTGCTCGAACAGGTCGGGCGACAGGTCGAGGTAGCGCAGCATGTAGCCGGCATTCAGCCGGAGCCCCGCGGCAACGCGATGACTCAGACCCAGGACGAAGCGGTCGTCGCCGAGTCCGCGATCGCGGATGGTCGGCGTCTCGTTCAGGTCCACCAGGAACTCGTTGCTCGCGACCAGCTGGAGTCGCTCGGTGAGATCGAGGCTCGCTCCGAGCCCGATCCGACTTCGCCAGGCCACGTCCTCGCCCCCGAAGAATCGCTCCTCGAGCCAGAAGTGCCCGAAGCCGGTGAAGGCGCCGAATTCGCGGCGGAGCTCGATGCGCTGCCAGGCGCGGTGCTCCTCGGTCGCCCGCGGGTTCTCGACCAGGTGGGCGTCGTAGCCGAGCGAGACGGCGAAGCCATGGGGCAGCGCCGTCCGGATCCAGGGACGCACCACCGTGCGCTCGTAGCGGTCGAGGTCGCGAAGGATCCGGTGCTGGGTCATCACATGGAACGAGAAGGTTGCGTCGAAGGGTACGGCGATCTGGTTGACGACCCAGAGCGCCCCGTCCTGACGGGTCGCGGCCGACGCCGGGGCCGCAATCGCGACGACGAGCGCCGCGACTGCCGCCGTCCCCACCGACCGGGCCGTCGTCGGGTGCGCACGCCGCTGCGCGTGTCGCCGTCCTCGCATCGCGCGCCCCCCTCCGTCCGCAGCTCTCGAGCCGCGTGGACCCACGCACCTCCGACCGGGCCCCAGCACTGCTCTCGGCCGCGCACCCGTCCGGCTTGAACGGTGGGTCTCGGCCGCCGCCCGATCCCCTCGCCGCCTACCAGACGTCGCATCACGCGTTAGCATCGGGCCATGCCCATCCCGCGGGCGACCGTCCGCCTCCAGCTGCGCCCGGGCTTCGGATTCGACGAGGCCGCTGCCATCGCTCCCTACCTCGCGGCGCTCGGCGCGAGCCACGTGTACTGCTCGCCCTACCTCCAGGCCGCACCCGGGAGCGAGCACGGCTACGACGTGGTCGATCCCCACCGCGTGAACGAGGAGCTCGGGGGCGAGGCCGGCCGCGAACGCTTCGTGACGGCTCTCGCCGAGGCCGGCCTCGGCCAGGTGCTCGATGTGGTGCCGAATCACATGGCGATCGCCCTCCCCGAGAATCGCTGGTTCTGGGACGTGCTCGAGCACGGCCCGTCGAGCAGCTATGCCTCGCACTTCGATCTCGACTGGGATCCACCCGAATCGCGGCTCCGCAACACGGTGCTGATGCCGGTGCTCGGCGATCACTTCGGTCGCGTGCTCGAGGCCGGCGAGATCCGGCTCGAGCGCCAGGGCGGCGCCTTCCAGGTGCGCTACTTCGACCACGTCCTGCCGGCCAACCCGCGCAGCCTCGCCGACCTCCTCGAACGCGCCGCGCGGGCGAGCGGCTCGGACGACCTGGCCTTCGTCGCGCATTCCCTGCGACGCCTGCCGCGCGCCTGGCGAACCGACCCCGCCGGACGCGAGGAGCGACACCGCGACGTCGGGGTACTGCGTCGCCAGCTCGAACGCCTGCTCTCGGAGCAGCCGGCCATCGCCGAGGCGGTCGACCGCGAGGTGACGCGCCTCGAGGCCGACCCCGACGCCTTCGACGCGGTGCTCGCCGAGCAGAACTGGAGGCTCGCCTACTGGCGGGCCGCGACGCACGACCTCGACTACCGGCGATTCTTCGACATCGATCAGCTGATCGGGCTTCGGATCGAGGACGAGGAGGTGTTCCGCGACACGCATGCCCGGGTGCTCGAGTGGCTGGCGGACGGAAGCCTCGACGGGGTCCGGATCGATCATCCCGACGGGCTGCGCCGGCCGGCCGAGTATCTCGAACGGCTGCGCGCGGCGGCACCCGATGCCTGGATCGTGGTCGAGAAGATCCTCGAGGGCCACGAGACCCTGCCAACGGACTGGCCCGTCGCCGGCACCACGGGCTACGAGTTCCTGAACCGGCTGGGGCAGCTCTACGTCGACCCGCGCGGCCAGAAGGCTCTCGACGCGCTGGTGGCCGAAGTGACCGGCGAGCCGCGCGACCCCGAGGCCCTGGTGCGCGTCGCCAAGGACCAGGTGCTGCGCGAGGTCCTGCCGGCCGACCACAACCGGCTCACGAATCTGCTGCTCCAGGTGTGCGAGGCCGAGCGCCGCTTCCGCGACTTCACGCGCTACGAGCTGCACGAGCTGCTCCGCGAGGTCCTGATCGAGCTTCCCGTGTACCGCACCTATGTGACTGAGGCGGGCGCCGCCCGCCCCGACGAGGCTGCGATCATCGCCCGCGCGGTCGAACGCGCGCGCACCGCGCGGCCCGACCTCGACCCCGAGCTCTTCGGGTTCCTCGAGGCTCTGCTCTCGGGCGACCCCGAGCAGGCCGCGCAACGCCCGGCCGCCGAGCTCGCGAGCGAGCTCCGCATGCGCTTCCAACAGCTCTCGGGCCCGGTGATGGCCAAGGGGGTCGAGGACACGGCCTTCTACCGCGACGTTCGCCTGGTGGGCCTGAACGAGGTGGGCGGCAGCCTGGAAGCCTTCGGTGCGGAGCCTCCCGAGCCCTTTCACCGGGCCTGTCGCGAGACCCACGAACATTGGCCCGAGACGATGCTCGCCCTCTCGACCCACGCCACCAAGCGCAGCGAGGACCTGCGCGCGCGGCTCGCCCTGCTGACCGAGATTACCGAGGACTGGACCGCAGCCGACCGGCGCTGGCGCGGCGTCT
>CAYYUT010000385.1:0-4097 GCA_964474935.1 uncultured Spirochaetales bacterium | reverse complement strand
GGCTTGCACGTCGCGCAGGAAGCCGAAGGTTCGCGCGCGTGCGAGCTCGAGTTCTAACGTCTCGGCGTCGATCGTCAGATCGTGGATCGCCTGGCGCCCGATGGCGGGATGCTCGAAGTCGACGGCGTACGACACGATCAGTCGCGGGGCGGGCTCGACCCGGATCCAGCGCTCCCCGTCACGGATCTCGATCGGGCGCCGGACATGGCGTTCGCGGCGCGCCACCGCCTGGTCGAAGAGGCCCGCCATCCGCAGGAGACAGACGAAGGAGGCCGCGCTCCCGTCCATCACGGGAACCTCGGGCCCGTCGACCTCGATGCGGACGTTGTCGACGCCGAGGCCGTGGAGCGCGGCCAGCAGATGCTCGACCGTGCTGACCCGGGCCTCGCCGCAACCGATCGTCGTGGCGAGCCGGGTGGCCGTCACGTATCCGGGGCGCGCCGGGATCTCGACCGGCACCGCGAGATCCGTACGCACGAAGCGCACCCCATGGTCGACCCTCGCCGGGTGCAGGGTGAGCTGGACAGGAGCACCGCTGTGGAGCCCGATCCCGGTGCAGGACACCTTCTCGGCGATCGTTCGCTGCTGCAATCCGGCTCTCCTTCTCCCGCTCCCCGCGCGCTGGGCGCGCCCCCGGGAAGGCCGCGTCGAGATCCTTCTCCCGCGGATGCGGCCCGGCCCCGGCGGACCCGCCAGCCACATCACCCCGACTCGAGCCGCCCGGGAACTCGGCCACACATTCGTGGCGGGTCTGTGGCGACATCGGGTGAGAAAGCAAGAGACGTGCCTGTTCTGCGTCGAACCATCGGCTCCCACGACGGGTCCGATCCGACGCGCTTTCCGGAACGATTCCGACGGGCTGGAGAGAGCGACGGCAAATCCCAGCGCCGCAGAAAACCCATTGGGTGCCGCGGGCGGCAGTGACGTTTCCGTTACGGACGTGATGATCCGATCACATCGAACAGCGTTCGAATGCGAAAGCGCCGCGGCCGGGCAGGCAGCAGGCCGAACGAGCCAGCGGGCGTGGCCAGGCGCATTCCCCGGAGGGCGGCACCCAAGCTCGGACGGGGTCCGTGGGGGGAGCGGCCGACGCCCCGGGCCGTCGACCCCCACCGCAAGGCGACCGGACGGGGACCGACCCACGGCTTGGCGCGCTAGCGCCTCGCGAGCGCCGACTTCACCTCGGAGAGGATCTCGCGCGCGTTCTGGTAGCGCGCGTCGGGCGACTTCTTCAGACACCGGGCCACGATCCGCGCGAGCAGCTCGGGCACCTTGGGATTGAGCTCGCGCGGATCGGGCGGCGCCGAGTGGACGTGGTGGTACGGAACGTTCCCCTCCCGGAAGGGCACCCGGCCGGTGGCGAGCTCGAACACCGTCACCCCGAGCGAGTAGATGTCGGTGCGGTGGTCGACGTGCTTGCCGAGCGTCTGCTCCGGGCTCATGTAGAACGGCGTGCCCGAGACCAGGGTGGTGTGGTTGCGCACCTCCTCGATTGCCCGGGCGAGACCGAAGTCCATGATCTTCGCCTTCCGGTCGCGCGTCCACATGGTGTTGGCCGTCTTGATGTCGCGGTGGACGATGCCCTTGTCGTGGGCGTAGGCGAGCGCCTCGCACATCTGGGCCAGCACGCGCAGCACCCCCCGCGCCTTGATCGCCCCCTTCTTCCGGACGATCTCCTTGAGGGTGGTGCCGTCGACGTACTCCATGGCGATGTAGTACCGGCCGTTCTGCTCGCCGGCGTCGTAGACGGTGACGATGTTCGGATGGTTCAGCTGGGCGGCGCTCTTGGCTTCGCGGAGGAAGTTGCGGAGCGCCTGGGGATTCTCTTTCAGGGCATCGGGCAGCACCTTGTAGGCGACGATGCGATCGAGCACCGAATCCTTGGCCTTGTAGACGATGCCCATCCCGCCGCGTCCGAGCTCGCCGATGATCTGGTAGCGATCGGGCGTGGCGGGCGACGAGACCGCGAGGGAGACGTTCCCGGGCCCGGTGTCCGCGGCGAGCGCCGCGCGCAGCTTCTCGCGGGCCGCCTCGAGGCGCGACTCGGCGTCGTCGTAGCGGTAGTCGAAGGCGAGCACCCGCTCGTACAGATCGACGGCCTCCTCGAGCTCGCCCGTCTCCTCGCAGGTCCGCGCGAGGTGGTAGAAGATCTCGACGGTGTCGCGGGTAACGTCCTGACCCGCGCTCGCGGCCCGGAGCTTCTTGGCCGCCACCGCGAGCAGGCCGCGCCCCCGGAAGAGCCGGCCGAGGGTGGCCGAGGCCGCTCGGAAGTCGCGGTGGTCCGAGCCGACCCGCTGCAGGACTTCGATGGCCTGGTCCTCCTGCCCCTGCTCCAGATGGATCTGACCGGCCTCGAGCAGGCGCGAGGCCCGCTCGAGGGCTGCCGCCCGGCGGAGCGGCTCTTCCGCCTCGGCCCAGCAGTCGGCTGCCTCGTGGTAGCGAGAGGCGCTCTCGTAGGTCTCGGCCGCCCGCGCCGCCAGGCCGGCCGCCCGATACATCTCGGCAGCGGTGGTGGGGTCGCCGGAGCCGGCCAGGCAGTCGCCGGCCTTCTCCCACGCCTCGAGCTTCCGGTAGAGCTCACCCGCCGCGCCGAGCTCGCCCGCCCGCTCGAAGAGCTCGGCCGCCTGCTTGTCGTCGCCCCGGTCGCGGTGGTGATCGGCCAGCATGCGGTCGGCCTCGCGCTCGCGCCCGAGGCGTCGAAGCGCTTCGGCCGCGCGCGGCGCATCGCCGCCTCGGGTGTAGAGTTCGGCGGCCTCCTCCTCCCGTCCCAGGCGTTCCGCGATCTCGGCGGCTTCGAGCATGCAGCCGCCACGCTCGAGCACCCCGATGGCGGCCTCGGCGTTCCCGGCCTCCTCGTGCAGACGGGCGGCCCGCTTCACCAGCGTCAGCATCTCGCGATGGCGTGCCTGGTCCTTCACCGCCGCGCCGACGAACTCCTCGGCGAGCACCGCCTCGAGCGAATGGGCGGCCTTCTGCCATTCCTGGGCCTTCACGTACGCCTGGGCCGCGTGGCGATGGAAGTCGATCTCGGAATAGCAGTCACCCGCCTGGCGATGCATCCCGGCCTCTTCGAACATCTCCGCGGCCAGACCCTGCTGGCTGCGTTCGGCGTAGCAGCGGGCAGCGCGCGCGTGTTCCCCGGCGTCGGCGTAGGTGCGGGCCGCGAGGTCGCCGCGCCCGGCCCGCTCGTAGAGCTCACCGGCCGCCACCGGCTCGCCCTCGCGCATACGCACCTCGGCCGCGCGCTCGAGCTCGTCGGCCTCCTCGAGGAGCGCGACCGCGCGATCGTACTCGCCTGCATCGGCGTAGAGGTCTGCGGCCTCCCGGGCCTGGCCGTTCTTCTGGTAGTGGGCCGCCTCCTTCATGAAGTCGCGACGCACCGCGCGGGACATCGGAGCGGCGTCGCCGGCCCCGCGATCGCGCGCCGCAGGCAAGGACCCTTCGTCGCGCGGACCCCGCGCGCGCAGCGCCACGAACAGGAGCACCAGTCCGCCGAGGCTCGACCCGAGTCGCGTCGCCGGGTGGGCCAGCAGCTCCGCGATCTCCGACGACTCGGCTGGCAGGCTGGGGGCCGCGTCGAGGGCCCGTTCGAGCTCGGCGCGCGGCATCTGCTCGGGTGCGAAGGCGAGTCCGAATCCGATCGCGCCGAGCCCCAACAGGACCAGGCCGGCGACGGCGGACAAGGCTCGGACCAGGCTGCGCAGCGCCCCCAACGGATCCTCCGGACGGGAAGGGTCGTCAGGAGGCCTATCGGCGTGAACCGGTCCGTTTTTGATCGTTAAAAGAGTCGGTTCTGACCGGGGCTGCGCTGCGTGCGCGAGATCCCGAAGTGTCGGCAGGCGGCCGGCGTCGCCATGCGCCCGCGCGGGGTCCGGTCGAGGAAGCCCCCCTGGATCAGGAAAGGCTCCACGAGGTCCTCGATGGTTCCCTTGTCCTCGCCGACGGCGGCGGCCAGCGTATCGAGCCCGACCGGCCCACCCCCGAACTTCTCGATCAGGGTCAGGAGCAGCGAGCGGTCGAGGGCGTCGAAGCCGGCCTCGTCGACCTCGAGGCGCTCGAGCGCGTGGCGCGCCTGGGCGACGCTCACGTGGCCGTCC
>CAYYUT010000384.1:0-4100 GCA_964474935.1 uncultured Spirochaetales bacterium | reverse complement strand
CCGCCGCCCCCCTGCCGCGCCTGCTCCACGGCGGCGCCTCCGATGCGTCGGTGCCGCCGGACGTGGCTCGTGGCGAGACGGGTGGGGGCCGGGTCGCTCGCGGGGGTGGGTCCCCCGGGCGGCTGTGCCTCCGCGTCGGGCGCGCTGCTCGCGGCGAGCTCGGGGGGCGGGGCATCACCCTTGGCGCGGTTCGTCATGGCGTCCTCAGTGTTTCACCTGCCGCCGTCCGAGTCCAGCGAGGGGCGGTCCCGAGCGGCCCGCCGGGCCGCATGGCCCGCGGACTCCTCGGGAAGTTGACGAAGGGCGGAGGTCTGCGCATGCTCTCAGGCGCGGGCCCCATGCCCCCGCCCGCGCCGCCCATTCGAGAGGAGAGCGCTGATGTCCGCCACCCCGTCCGCCCCCGGTCGCAAGCCCGTCGTCGTGGCGGTCGTGGGGGCCACGGGCGCCGTCGGCGAGGTGCTCCTCGGGATCCTGGAGGAGCGGAGCTTCCCGGTGTCCGAGCTGCGTCCACTCGCGAGCGCCCGCTCGGCGGGCTCGACGGTGCGCTTCCGGGGCCAGAACGTGACCGTGGCCGAGGCCCGCCCCGAGGCCTTCGACGGCGCCGACTTCGTCTTCTTCGCGGCCACCGGCTCGCTCTCCAAGGATCTCGCACCCGAGGCCGCACGCCGCGGCGCCGTGGTGATCGACAAGTCGAGCACCTGGCGGATGGACGATCAGGTGCCGCTGGTGGTTCCCGAGATCAATCCGCATGCCCTCGAGAAGCACCGCGGGATCGTCTCGTGCCCGAACTGCACGACCATCGGGTTCGTGATGGCGCTCGAGCCGATCCGGAGGGCGGCGGGGCTGCGTTCGGTGGTGGTCACGACGCTCCAGGCCGCGAGCGGCTCGGGCCGCGTGGGCACCGACGAGCTCGACGCGCTGCGCGCGGCGCTGGTCGAGGGACTCGAGGCGCCCGCCCCCGAGATCTTCCCCCGCCCGATCGCAGACAACGTGCTCCCGCTCTGCGAGAACTTCCGCGACGACGGCTATTCGACCGAGGAGGTGAAGCTCCTCCACGAGACCCGCAAGATTCTCGAGCAGGGCGATCTCGACGTCACCATGACCTGCGTGCGGGTCCCCGTCCCGGTCGGTCACTCGGCGACGGTGCTCGTCGAGACCGAGCGGCCCCTCTCGCCCGAGGCAGCCCGCGAGGCGCTCGCCGCCTTCCCGGGCGTGCGGGTGGTGGACGATCCGGCCCGCAACGGCTTCCCGACCCCGGCCGACGTGGTCGGGAGTGACGAGGTGCTCGTGGGCCGTGTGCGTCGCGACATCGCGAGCGACCGGCTCTGGCTCTGGGAGGTGTCCGACAACCTCCGCAAGGGGGCTGCCACGAACGCGATCCAGATCGCCGAGGCGATGCTCGACCGCGGGCTCGTGTAGCCGCTCGCGCCTGGGTTCCCCCTTCGACTAGCTCGCGTACATCGCCTCGATCTCGCGCTGGTACTTCTGGGCGATCGGCTTGCGTTTGAGCTTCATCGTCGGCGTGAGCTCGTCGCCACCCGGGGCCCAGTCGCCCGGGACGATCGTGAACTTCTTGATCTGCTCGACGCGGGAGAGCTGCGCGTTCGCGCGGTCGATGTCGGCCTGCAGCGCCTTGCGCACCTCGTCGTTCGACGCGAGTGCCTCGAGGCTGGCGGCGTCTACGCCCTGCCGCTTCGCCCAGGCCGGGGCGTAGTCGGCATCGAGCACCAGGAGCGCGGTGTTGTAGGGCCGCGCGTCGCCGATCACGCAGGCCTGTCCGACCAGCGCGCTCGTGCCCTTGATCGTGCTCTCGATGTTGGCGGGCGACATGTTCTTGCCGGCCGCATTGATGATGAGCTCCTTCTTGCGGTCGACGATCCGGACGTACCCGTCCGCGTCGATCTCGGCGATGTCGCCGGTGAGGAGCCAGCCCTCCGCGTCGAGCGCCTCGGCCGTCTTCTCGGGCATGTTGCGGTAGCCGACCATCACGTTCGGACCGCGCACGAGCAGCTCTCCGTCGTCCGCCAGCTTCACCTCGATCCCGGGGAGCGGCGTCCCGACCGTGCCGATGCGCACGCTGCCGGGCCGGTTGGCGGTGCCCGCTCCGCTCGTCTCGCTCATTCCCCAGAGTTCTCCCACCTCCAGACCGATGGCATGGAAGAACTCGAGCACGTCGCGTGGCGTCGGTGCCGCGCCGACGCTGAGCGAACGGGCTTCGGAGAGTCCGAGCAGGGCGCGCAGCTTCGAGAAGAGCGCTTCGTCGGCCCGGGCCCACCGTTCGGCGAGCTCTTCGGGAACGGGCTCGCCCGCCTGCTCGAGTCGGACCTTCTCGAGCGCCCCCGCGAGCGCCTGTCGTGCCAGCTCGCCCTGCTCGCCGGGAAGATCGGCCAGCCGCGACTCGAGGCCCGCCTTCACCTTCTCCCAAATTCGCGGTACCGCGAAGAACATGTGCGGCTTCACGCGCGGCAGGGCCGAGACGATCTCGCGCGGGTCGGGGCAGGTGGCGATGGTGCCTCCATAGGTCACCGGGATGTAGTAGTTGGCGGCGCGTTCGGCGATGTGGGCGGCCGGCAGCCACGACACGAAACGCGCGGCGTCGGGAACGTCGATGATCGCGTGCAGCATGCGCACGCAGGACGTGAGATTCTGGTGCGAGAGCTGCACCCCTTTCGGCGGACCGGTGGTGCCGGAGGTGTAGATCAGGGTGATGAGGTCGTTGGGCTCGATCCGCGCGACCGACGCCTCGACGTCGAAGCCCGGATCGGAGCCCTCCACCTCGTCGAGGCGCAGGGTTCCCTCCTCGCCGTCCCCGTCGATCACGATCACGTGCTCCAGATCGGGGAGGTTCTGCCAGGCCTTGTGGAAGGTCTCGAGAAAGGCGCGCTCCACGATGGCGAGCCGCGCCCTGGCGTCTCCGACCACGTACTCGATCTGCTCGCTCGAGAGCGTCTGGTAGATCGAGAACGGTGTGGCGGCCGCCGTGAGCACTCCGAGGTCGGCCAACACGAACTCGGGACGGTTCGACAGCATCAGGGCGACGTTGTCGCCATGCCCGACACCGAGGCGGGCCAGGCCTCCGGCGAGCGCGTCGGCCCGCCGGCGCAGCTCGCCCCAGGTGTAGGACACCGCGTCGTCGACGCTCCGCACCGCGATCCGCTCGGGCACCGCGGCCGCGGTGCCGTGAAAGGCGTCGACGAAGTGTCGGGCGCGCGCCGCGTTGGCAGAGCCGTCGAAGGTCCCCTGTGCGCCGGGGCCCGCCTGGCCCTCGTTCGCGTTGCCGCTCGATTCGCTGTCCGCCATGGCGCCTCCGTCCGTTCCCCCGGGCCTCACGCTACCACGCGGGCCGAGAGATCCGAAGCGCACCGGGTGGGAACCGGGTCAGGGGGCGCTGCGAGACCTCTCCCAGCGCGCCATCACGCGGCGGGTGTAGCGGCGGCTCTTCGGGCCCACCCTCGATTCGGCGACCCGCTCGGGCCCGGCGTGATAGGCCGTGACCGCGAGCTCCCAGCTTCCGAAGCGGTCGAACATGCGGCGCAGGTAGTCGGTCCCGCCCAGAACGTTCTCGCGGGCGTCGAAGGGCCGTGCGACATCGAGCTCGCGGGCCGTGGCGGGCATGAGCTGCATCAACCCCATCGCCCCAGCGCTCGAAACCGCGAAGCGATCGTAGGCGCTCTCCTCGCGGATCACGGCACGGATCAGGGCCTCGTCGACGCGATACAGGCGTGCCGCCTCGCGGATGGCCCGATCGATCCGGGCGTCCGGGCCGGCCGGTGAGCGGGACACCGGACGGGTGATCGACTTGAGCAGCGACAGACGCCAGGCGATCCCCGGGTCGGCGCCCACCGGCCCGGCCGGCGCCGCAAGAAGCACCGCGAGGAGAAGGATCCAGGACCAGCGGACGGGCCGATTCATGCCCTCCTCCTCGCGGGCTCCCCCGAGCTGGCGGTTCCGCCGGCGGACCCTCCGGCGGAACCGCGGGCGGACGCGCGGGCGGACGCGCGCTCGGACCCCGACCGGGAACCGGACTCGGCGATCGGCGGCGCGGCGCGCCGCGGGCGCGAGAGCGGCAGCGCCGCCCGCCGCCCGCCCAGGGACAGGGG
>CAYYUT010000383.1:0-4102 GCA_964474935.1 uncultured Spirochaetales bacterium | reverse complement strand
GGGCCGCGCGGCTTGTCGCCGGGCCGGGTGGGTTCCCCCCGGGGGGGGCGGGGGCGGCCCCCGCGCCGCCCCACCCACGGAGCGTCCTGGCGGTCGCTCGTTCACCCTCCACCCTGTCCGCCCCGAAGCTCGGAGGAACCGATGAGGCCGCACGAACGCCCGCGCGCGGTCGTCTGTCTCGCCGCGGGTGCGAGCCAGCGACCGGTGATCGCGCGCGCCCGATCGCTCGGGCTGCGCGTGGTGGCGGTCGACCGCGATCCCGGGGCCCCGGGACTCGTCGAGGCCGACGAGCACATCGACGAGAGCACCCACGATCCGGAGGCGGTGGCGGCGGCGATCGGCTCGCTCCGGGATCGCTACGACTTCACGGGGGTCCTGAATCGCTCGGCCGGTCCACCGGTGGTGACGGCCGCGGTGGTGTCCGAGCGCCTCGGTCTCCCGGGCGTGGCACCCGGGCAGGCGCGCGCGGTGATCCACAAGGCCCAGTTCCTCGACGCCTGCCGGGCAGCCGGTCTGCCGGTGCCGGCGGGCTTCGCCGCGGGAAGCTACCGCGAGGTCGAGCGCGCCCGCCCCGAGCTGCCGTGCGTGGTGCGGCCGTCGCTCGCGATGGTGGGAAAGCAGGCCGTGCGCCTCGTCAGCTCACGCCCCGCGCTCCGTGCGGCCTTCCGGGAAGCGAGAGCGGTGTCGCTCGACGGCCGGGTGCGCGTCGAGACCTTCGTACCGGGGTGTGATGTCGGCCTGGTGGCCTATGCCCGGGCGGGGCGACTCCATCCGGTGACCCTGATCGACGAGATCAACGGACTCGACTGCGACGGGCATGTGCGACCGCTCGGTGTCGCCGCCCCGTCTCGCTTCTCGAAGACCCCGCTGGCCCGCGAGCTGGTCGAGATCGCCGAGCGGGTGGTGGCGGCCTTCGGAATCGACACCAGCCCGGTCATGCTGGCCTTCCGCGCAGGGGACGAGGCTCCCCGCATCGTCGAGCTCCACCTCGATCTCGGGGGCGACGGGATCCTCGACACGCTGCTTCCGGCGGCCACCCGGATCGACGTGCTCGCGGGCCTCGTGCAGGCCCTGTCGGGTGGTCCGGACCTCCCCGCGGAGGTCGAGGTCGCCCCGGCGGCGGTCGTCTTCGAGCACGCCGCGCGACGGACCGGCCGGGTCTTGATGGCCCCCGAACGCGAGCTCCTCGACGCGAGCCTGGCGGGAGCCGGTCTGTGAGTCGGGTGTTCGTCCTCGGTTGCAACGAGGGGCAGGTTCCCTATCTGGAAGCCGCGCGGGCCTGTGGCTTCCGCCCGATCGGAATCGACCGGAACCCGAACGCCCCGGGGCGTGGGCTCTGCGACCGCTTCCACGCGATCGGCTACCACGATCTGTCGGCGATCCGGGCGCTGGTGGTCGAGGAAGGGCTCGGTCCCGACGACCGGGTCTTCACGGCCGCCTCGCACCATGCGTACGAGGGGGCCGCCGAGGCGGCGGCCGCGGCCGGCATTGCGTTCCCGGAGGTCGAGGCCGTGCGCGACTGCCTCGACAAGTCGCGCTTCTACGCACGGCTCGGCGCGCTCGGCGTTCCGGTCCCGCCGACCCGCGAGGTCGAGCCGGGCCACCGCCCTGCGCTCGACCCGGCGCGCGTCTACTACCTGAAGAGCGATTACGGCAAGTCGCCCCGCTACTGCGAGCGGATCGAGGGCGGCCGCTGGCCGCGTCTCCCCGAGCGGTTCGATCCCTTCTATCGACGGGTCTTCCTGCTGCAGGACGAGGTCGTGGGGCGTCACTTCCGCCTGAACCTCTATGGCCGGGAGCTCGCCGTGTTCGCGCGACGCGGCGAGGCGCACTGGGAGTCGCGGCCCGATCTGGGCCAGGCCCACGCTGAAGTCCAGGGCATGCTCGAGCGCATCGTGGCTGCGCTCGGCGTCGACGGGCTCCTCACGAAGTTCGATCTGATCGAGCGGGACGGCTGTTGGTACGTGCTCGACATCGGCCTCGATCGGCCCCTGCGGCTCTGGCTGCTGGCCCGACATCTCGGCATCGATTTCCCCGCCCGGTACGTGCGGGCGCATCTCTCCGGGGATCTGGGGATGCTGCCCCGTTGGCGCGAGCTGCATCGTCCGGTCCGGATCAGTCTGAGCTCCGGGGGCGGCTATCGCGTCGCACCCGTGCCGGCCGCCGCATGAGGATCCTGGTGGCGAGCGCACTGGGCGGGGCGGCGCTTCGGAGCTGCGTCGAGTCGTTGCTCGAGACCATCCCCGCCGACGTGAGCTTCGATCTGCACGTCCTCCGAGAGCAGGCGACCCGCGAGGCGACCCTGAACCGGGCCCTCGAATCGCTCGGACGCGACGACGACTGGCTCTTCGTCGGCGACGACATCCGCTTCACGCCCGGTTGGTGGCAGGCCGTCGCGCGGGGGCTGTCGGAGGCCGACGTGGTCGGCCTCGCCACGCTCGATCCCGCGACCGGAGCCGCCTCCGACCGGGGCTATCGCCTGGTGGAGATCGACGGCGACGTGACCCTCGAGGCCATCGACCGCGGGGCGCGTCCCGAGGCGCTCGACGGCTTCGGGGTCCGGGCGTGTGACGCCGTGTGCGGTTGTCTGTTCGCGGTGCGGCGGCGCGTGTTCGAACGGGTCGGTGGCTTCCGCGAGGAGGGCGCGAACCGCTGGGGGGAGCTGATCTTCGCCCAGGAGGCCCGCCGCGCCGGACACCGGATCGCGGTGGTCGACCATTGGGTCGAGCACCGGGGGGTCGGTACCAAGTCACACGCATCGCTCGCGCTGCGCTCCACCAGCCACGCGGTCGAGGCCGGGCTCTGGCAGCGGGTGGTCGACCGCTTCGTCGACCGGGAGCGGATCGCTGCGGTCCGACGCTCGGCGGTGTCGGATGCGCTCGTCGGATTCTGTGGCACCGGCGAGACCCCGCTCCTCCTGTACGGAATCGGGACGGTGGCGCGCCGTCTGGACGCGGTGCTCGGTCTGGGGGCCCGCCCGCTCGTCGTGACCTCGGGGCTCTCCGAGGAGACGGGGCTCGAGTTCGCCGGGACGCGCGTCGTGGCGCTCGACGAGATCGACTTCCACCGCATTGGACGCGTTCTCGTGACCCCGCTGCATCGCGGCGAGCAGATCGTCCGGGAGACGCTTCGGCCGAGGCTTCCCGAGGGCTTCCGTGGGCGGCTCGCGTGGGTCGAGCACGCGGTGGTCGGGGACGAGGAGCGTTACACGATCGGAGAGGAGAGGCCCCCGACCGCGGGCCGCGTTCGCGGCTCGGCTTCCGGCCGGGTCGCGACCCGGATGCCCTGAACGGCGAGCTCCGCGCGGTGGATCGCCTCGTCGCGGGTCTCGGCGACGGCGATCACCGATCCCGCCCGCGCAGGATGATGGTGGATGGGTCCGACCCGATCGCCGGGTCGCGCCCGCACCTCGCAGAAGGCGATGCCTGGAAGCGAGGCCGCGGCCTCGACCCCCTCGACCGCGACCACCCGGCCCGGGTTCGGAAAGACGTATCGCTGGGCCACACCGCGCTCGAAGCGAGGCTCGAGCGCCCGCAGATCGGGTCGCTGGCCGAGCGCGAGCCGGATGGCGTGCGCCACGAAGTCGACTCCGGTCGAGAGCGGAATCTCGTGGGTGCAGAAGCGACCGCCCGAGAGCCGGGCCGCCACCTCGATCACGTGGGGCGCGCCCCGGTGGATCACGATGTCGCCCTTCACCACGCCGTCGCGGATTCCGAGACTGGTGGCCGCGCGCTGGACGAGCGCGCGCACGCGCTGCCGGGCAGGCGCATCGAGATGGGTGGGGAGCGCGCCTCCGTCCTCGATGATGTGGGGGGCGAAGCGCTCGAGCAGGGCGTAGTTGCGATCCGACATGCCCACGGTGTGCGCCACGCCGGCCACCACCAGCGACTCGGTGCTCACCTGGGGGCCGTCGAGAAAGCGTTCGAGCATCACGCGGTCGGTCGGGGAGAAGGCGCGAGCCGTCTCGAACGCATGCCCGAGATCGAGGTCCGGGGTGAGGCGCAGGACCCCGCGCGCACCGCGGCTGTCTACCGGCTTGAGTACGAGAGGGCAGCCGTAGCGAGCGATCAGTCGAGCCAGCTCGTCGGGTCCGGAGACGGGC
>CAYYUT010000382.1:0-4106 GCA_964474935.1 uncultured Spirochaetales bacterium | reverse complement strand
CGGCCTCCACCGCCCGGGCCGACGGGCCGAGCGGGTTCTCGTTGGAAGCCAGCTTCACCGAACCCTCGATCCCGAGCTCGCGCTCGAGCTCCTCGATCGGCTTGCCGGGCTCGTACGGCTTCAGGTCGAGCACCCAGGGCATGGCCAGACGCGAGACGCCGCTCATGTGTCCTCCTCGCCGGCCGGACGCAGCGCCCGGGGGAAAGAGCCCAGCCACCGATAGGAGTGACCCCGCTGCGAGGCGGCGTCGAGCGCGGCGCGGACGGAGGGGTCGTGGGCGTGGCCCTCGAGATCGACGAAGAAGAGGTACTCCCAGGGACGTCCCTTGAGCGGGCGCGACTGGATCGATGTCAGGTTGACGCCGGCCTCCGAGAACGGCTGCAGGAGTCGGAAGAGCGCGCCCGGCTCCGCCTTGCGAAGGGTGAAGACCACCGAGGTGAGGTCGCGGCCGCTCGGGGGCGGGGCAGCCGGACCGACGACCACGAAGCGCGTCGTGTTGTCGCGACGGTCCTGGATCGAGGGCTCGACGATCGCGAGCCCATGCTCCTCGGCCGCGGCGTCGCTCGCGATCGCTGCGACCCCGGCGTCCTCGGCGGCGAGCGCCGCCGCCGCCGCGGTGCTGCGGGTCTCGACCCGTTCGCTCCCTGCGAGGTTCGCCTCGAGCCAGAGGCGGCACTGGGCCAGGGCCTGGGGATGCGAGGCCACCCGCCGGATGCGGCTGCGATCACCGCTCGCCGACATCAGGTGCTGCGACACGCGCAGGTGGATCTCGGCGCACAGCGTGAGCGGCGATTCGACGCAGCGATCGAGCGACTCGGTGACGATGCCTTCCGTGGTGTTCTCGAAGGGAACCACACCGAGGTCGGCGACTCCGCGCTCCACCAGCTCGTACACCTCGGACAGTCGGCCCGCCGGCACGAAGTCGGTCTGGGCACCGAACTGTCCCCGGGCCGCGGTGTGGGCAAAGCTGCCGGCCGGACCCAGGAAAGCGACCCGGAGCCGCCGTTCGAGCGAGCGGGTGGCCGAGACGATCTCCCGAAACACGGGCGCGATCGCCTCCGGCGGAAACGGACCGGAGCTCGCGGCCCGAAGCCGTTCGACGATGGCCCGCTCGCGGGCAGCCGAGTACACCGGCGCACCCGCCGAGAGCTTCAGGTGACCGACCTGCTCCACCAGACGCGCCCGCTCCTGGAGCTGCTCGAGGATGGCGTCGTCGACCGCGTCGATGCGCACACGAAGGGCGTCGAGCGCCGGATCGATGCCCTCGGGATGGCCCTCCGTCGCCGGCGTCCACTCCGATCCCGAGCCCGATCTCGGGCCCGGTCTTCCGCTCTGTCGTCGCTCGGTCTGGCTCATTCGCTGCGAGCCCTTCTCCGATGAAGAGAGCTTCTCGTCTGCTCGGGGACCGGCCATCCCCTCGAACGCTTCGAATCCCTCGAATGCTTCGATCGGTGTGCGCCGTCGCTCACTGGACGGGCGACCCGGGACCGACGCCGCTCGCGCCCGCCGTCGAGCGTGCGCCCCGAGGTCGGCCGACGGCCCGCCAGGCATCGGTATGCGCCTCACGACGCGCCGAGAACGGGTCTAAACCCCTGAAAACGCTGGCGCAAGATATCCGAGCCCCTCTCCCCGCGCCAACCGGATGCGACCGATTTTCGTTTGCCGACAGGGGTTTAAGGCTCGCCCGCCGGCACCGGAGCAGGCCCGCAGATCGTGCTCTGCCGGTAAGCTGCTGGTTCTGATGAAGAATCTCCGTTGGAAGGGATCAAGCTACCCCCCGGGGCCACCGAAGAGCGTCCGAGGAGGGAACCGCGCCGTGCCCGGACCCAGCCCGCTCCGAATGCGCCCGGGCAGCCGCCCCCGCCCCGGTCTCCTCGGATCGCTGGGGCTCGGGAGTCTCCCGGCCCGGACGTCCGCCCTCGCGGCGACGGTCGTGGCCCTCGCGAGCCTGACCATCGGTGGCGCCGCGATCCAGAGCGTCCATGCCGGCCTCGAAGGCGATGCGCGCGCGCGACTCGAACGTGCACTGACCGCGTCACTCGAACTTGCGCCGGACGGCGCCCCGAAGGATCTCGCGGCCTCCCGCCATCCGGTCGTCCGCGTGATCGACGCACGGGGCGTCGTCCGAGCCGGACCCGACCGCGACACCCTCTGGCCCATCCCCGCCCACTGGCAGAACGCGATCGGTCACGGCGGTGCGCGGCTTCCGCTGGTCCGGCACGAGCACCCGTCGCGTCCCACGACCCTGGCGCTCGGCCGCCGTTCGCCTCGCGCCTCCGGGCGGCCTCCCGAGGCCGCCCGCTGGGTGGTGGCCGAGCTCGCCTTCACGCAGGCCTATGCCCCGCTGCTCGCGATGATCCCGGTGGTGGTGGGCGGTGGGCTGGCGGCCGTCCTGCTCTCGGCCGTGGCCGGATACGCCGTCGGGTCGGCCAGCGTGCGTCCGATCGAGCGGCTGGCCGCCGCCGCCCGACGGATCTCGCAGGGCGGCGCGACCCCGCCCCTCGATCTCGAGGCGGGGAGCGACGAGGTCGGCCTGCTGGCCCGCACGGTGCGCGACATGCTGCAGCGTCTGCAACGACAGCGCGCCGAGATCGAGACGGCCTACCAGGAGCTGAAGCAGCGCAACCAGGAGCTGCAGCGCGCGAACGAGGTGCTCTCGCAGCTCTCGATCACCGACGGCCTGACCCGGCTCCACAACCACCGGTTCTTCCAGGACCAGCTCGGGCGCGAGGTGAAGCGCGCCGAACGCACGGGCGACCCGCTCGCCCTCATCCTGGCCGACATCGACGATTTCAAGCAGCTGAACGATCGCTACGGTCATGCCGCCGGCGACGACGTCCTGCGGCAGATCGCCGAGATCATGAACGAGTCGATTCGCGAGAGTGACTTCGTCGCCCGCTACGGCGGCGAGGAGTTCGTCGTCATCGCCACGGGCACGACGATCACGGGCGCGACCACCCTCGCCGAGAAGATCCGGCTGGGCGTCGCGGAGAGCCATTTCGAGTTGACCGACTCCCCGCGTCGCCTTCGCGTCACCATGTCTCTCGGGGTCGCGCTCTATCGCGGAGACGCCCGCGCCTTCTTTCGCGAGGCCGACCGGGCCCTCTACCGCGCCAAGAGCGAGGGCAAGTACTGCGTCATCGTCGAGAGCCTCGACGTCGGATTCGGCACAGGACGCTAAGCTCGCCCGGCATGAAGGTGGTGGGACTCACGGGCGGAATCGCATCGGGAAAGAGCACCGTCTCGGCCATGCTCCAGGAACTCGGCGCCGTGGTGATCGACGCCGACCGCATCACGCACGAGCTCGAGGCCGCGGGATCTCCGGTGGTCGACGAGTTGGCCGAGGCCTTCGGGGCCGAGATCGTGGCCGAGGACGGCGGCGTCGACCGCGCGAAGCTCGGCGCCCTCGTGTTCCGCGACGCCGAGGCGCGGGCTCGCCTGAATGCCATTCTGCACCCGAAGATCGGGGCCGAGATGGCACGACGACTCGATGCCGCACGGCGAGACGGGGCGCCGCTCGTCGTCCTCGACGCGCCCGTGCTCCTCGAATCGATGCGACGGGGCGGCGGGGTGTCGACGCTCACAGGCTTCGACGAGATCGTGCTCGTCTATGTTCCCGAAGCGGTCCAGCTCGAGCGCCAGATGGAACGCGACGGATCCTCCCAGGAGGAGGCGATGCGCCGCATTCGCGCCCAGATCCCGATCGAGGAGAAGCGCACGATGGTCGACACCATCGTCGACAACTCGGGCAGCCTCGCGGAGACCCGAGCCCAGGTCGAAGCGCTCGTCTCGCGCTGGTTGGACGCCGCGGCGTCCGGCTAGGGTGCCGGCCGGCTCGGGTCGCGGTCCGGGCCCGACCGCCGCGAGGGGAACGCTCCCGGTGGCCCGGCGCCGTCGGCTCCCTGCGCCGGGACACTAGGTACGAAGCGCTCGTTTCAGCTCCGATACGAACTGCGCGGCGGCGTCGACAGCCGCCTCGCGGGTCGCGGCCCTCTCGATCCGATCGATCAACGCGCTCCCCACCACCACGCCGTCCGCGACCCCGCCCACCCGGGCCGCCAGCACAGCGGTAGCGATCCCCAACCCGCCGCAGACCGGCAGCGCGC
>CAYYUT010000381.1:0-4115 GCA_964474935.1 uncultured Spirochaetales bacterium | reverse complement strand
GGCCTGCGAGGGGGCCGTGCTGGTCGTCGACGCATCGCAGGGCATCGAGGCGCAGACGCTGGCCAACGCCTATCTGGCCGTCGACGTCGGGCTCGAGATCCTGCCCGTCGTGAACAAGATCGATCTGCCCCAGGCCGATCCCGACGCCGTCGCCCAGGAGATCGAGGACGTGGTGGGGCTCGACGCCGCCGACGTGCTGCCGGTCTCGGCGAAGGAAGGCAAGGGCGTGCCCGAGCTGCTCGAACGCATCGTGGAGAAGGTCCCCCCGCCGACCGGCGACCCGGAAGGCCCCCTGCGCGCCCTCGTCTTCGACGCCTGGTTCGATCCCTACGTCGGTGCGGCCATGCTCGTGCGGGTGGTCGACGGACGTCTGACGCTGCGCGATCCGATCGAGCTGATGGCGATCAATACGAAGGGGCTGGTGCAGGAGCTCCACGTGATCGATCCCCACGCCCGGAAGGTGGACACGCTCGGCGCGGGGGAGGTCGGCGTGGTGATCGCGGGCCTGAAGACGCTGGACGAGGTCGGGATCGGCGACACGCTGACTCATCGGAACCGTCCGGCGGGCGAGCCCCTGCCGGGCTTCCAGCAGGTGAAGTCGATGGTGTTCAGCGGGCTCTATCCGGTGAGCTCGGACGACTACGAGGATCTGAAGACGGCGCTCGAGAAGCTCCGCCTGAACGACGCCTCCTTCAGCTACGAGCCCGAGACCAGCGCGGCCCTCGGCTTCGGGTTCCGCTGTGGCTTCCTCGGTCTCCTTCACTGCGAGATCATCCAGGAACGTCTCGAGCGCGAGTACGACCTCGATCTGATCGCGACGACGCCGACCGTGCGTTACAAGGTCGCGCTCGAAACGGGTGAGACGATCGAGATCGAGAGCCCGGCGGCGCTGCCGTCGCCCGCCGACATCGACCACATCGACGAGCCCGTGATCCTGGCGACGATCCACGTGCCCTCCGACTATCTCGGCGCGGTGTTGTCCCTCTGCCAGGACCGCCGCGGCATCCAGCGCGACCTCGCCGTCCACGGAACGCGCGTGCAGGTGCGCTACGAGCTCCCGCTCTCCGAGGTGGTGCTCGACTTCCACGACCAGCTCAAGTCGGTGACCCGGGGCTACGGCTCTTTCGACTACGAGATCGAAGGCTACCGGCAGGCGGATCTCGTCAAGCTCGACATCCTGGTGAACGGCGACCCGGTGGATGCGCTCTCGTTGATCGTGCACCGCGACCGGGCCCAGACGCGAGGGAGCGAGCTCGCGAAGAAGCTCAAGGAGTTCATTCCGCGCCAGATGTTCGAGGTGGCCATCCAGGCAGCCATCGGGAGCCGGGTGATCGCGCGCACCACGGTCAAGGCGCTCCGGAAGAACGTCACGGCCAAGTGCTACGGCGGCGACATCACGCGCAAGCGCAAGCTGATCGAGAAGCAGAAGGAAGGCAAGCGGCGCATGAAGCGGGTGGGGTCGGTCGAGATCCCTCAGGAAGCCTTCCTGGCCGCGCTTCGGCTGGGGGACGAATGAGCCGGCGCTCGTCGGTTGCTTCCGAGGAGACCGGACCCTCGGCCGAGGCGTCGGACGAGTCGCCGCTCGCACGCCTCTGGCACGAGTGGGGATCGCTCGTCGTGGCGATCGCAGTGGCGCTGGCGATCCGCGCGGTGGTGATCGAGCCCTTCCGGATCCCGTCGGAATCGATGCTGCCGACGCTCCTGATCGGTGACCACCTGTTCGTCAACAAGTTCGTCTACGGCGTGAAGGTCCCCTTCACCGACCTCCGCGTGGGCGGCCTGCGCGACCCCGAGCGTGGCGACGTGGTCGTGTTCACGGTGGCACGCGACCCCCGGGATCCGAGCCGGATCCTTCCGGTCGACAAGTACCCGGACTTCCCGCGCGAGGAGTTCGTCAAGCGGATCGTGGGTCTGCCCGGCGACCGGGTGGAGTGGAGCGCCGACGGCAGCGTGCGCGTGAACGGACGCGCGCTCGAACGCGAGCAACGTGGTGTCTTCGAGACCCAGTTCGGACGCGAGCTCGACGTGTTCGCCGAGGTGCTCGGCGAGTGCAAGCACGAGATGCTCGACGACCCGGAGCGTCCGGTGCGCTCGGGCGCGCGGCAGGTGCCCGAGGGCCGCTACTTCATGATGGGTGACAACCGCGACTACTCGAACGACAGACGGAGCTGGGGGACGGTGCGCAGCGAGCAGTTCAAGGGGCCAGCGCTCTTCATCTACTGGTCCTGGAAGTATTCGTCCGAGAGCTGGCTCCCTCTCCTGAACCCCTGGACCTGGTGGTCGACCGAGAAGCGATGGGAGCGCTTCGGCTCGGGAATCGGCTGCGAGGAGCCTCCGGGCGTCGATTGACGCCGCCGGCCCCGACGCTACCTTCGGCGCCATCCGGTCTCCGGCCCTTTTAATTCCGTCCAGCGAGGCGGAGAAAGGCGCGGTGGTTGAGTCGATCCAGCGACTCCGCATTCCAACGCAGCACGAATCCAGGCGAAGCGATCGGCGACGCTGCCGAACGGGTGGTCCTCGACGACGAGGCCATCAGCCGCGCCCTCGTCCGTATCTCGCACGAGATCATCGAACGCAACGAGGATCCGGCAGCGCTCTACCTGGTGGCCGTGCCCAACGGCGGGGTTCCGCTCGCACGGCGTCTCGCGCGCAACCTGCGCGACGTCGCCGATCTCGACGTGCCCCTCGGGATCCTCGACACCACCCTGTATCGTGACGATCTGGTCGCCCGAGGCCGACGGCCGAGGTTGCGCCGGACCGAGATGCCCTCGGCCGTCGACGACCGAGACGTCGTTCTGGTGGACGACGTGGCGAGCACGGGGCGGACGATCCGCGCGGCCATGGACGCCCTGATCGACTTCGGACGTCCGCGTTCGGTGCAGGTGGTGGCGCTCGTCGACAGGGGACACCGCGAGCTCCCGATCAAGATCGACTACGTCGGAAAGAACATTCCGACACGGCTCGGCGATCTGGTCGAGCTGCGGGGCGAGCTGGACGAGCCGGACGGGCGGGCGCCGCTGGCGATGGTCCACTGTCCAGCGGCGAGCGAAGGAGGGGAGGGATGATCGGCACCGATCTGATCGGCATCGAGGATCTCGACCGCGCGGAGATCGAGCGGATCCTCGAGACGGCCGAGCACATGAAGGAGGTCGGCACCCGCGAGATCAAGAAGGTCCCGACGCTGCGGGGACGCACGATCGTGAACCTGTTCTTCGAGCCGTCGACCCGCACCCTGGTGAGCTTCGAGATCGCCGGAAAGCGCCTCTCGGCCGACGTGGTGAACTTCTCGGCGCGTTCGTCGAGTCTCTCGAAGAAAGAGAGCATCCTCGACACCGCGCGCACGCTCGATGCGATGGATCCGGATGCGGTCGTGGTGCGTCACGGTGTGGCGGGGGTCCCGAAGCGCATCGCGGACGTCCTCGAGGCCCCGGTGATCAACGCCGGCGACGGGGCCCACGAGCATCCCACACAGGCCCTGCTCGATCTCCTCACGGTGCGTCAGGTGAAGGGACGTGTGGATGGGCTCACCGTGGCGATCGTCGGCGACATCGCCCATTCGAGGGTCGCGCGCTCGAACGTGTACGCCTTCCTCAAGATGGGCGCAGAGGTGAGGGTGGCAGCGCCTCCGACCATGATTCCGGCCGAGGTCGAGACCCTCGGCGTGAAGGCCTTCACGTCGTTGCGCGAGGCGATCGATGGGGCCGACGTGGTGATGGCCCTGCGGATCCAGCTCGAGCGTTTCGCAGGCGCGATGTTTCCGAGCGTGCGGGAGTACTCGACCACCTTCGGGGTCGACCAGGCGAAGCTGCGCTACGCGAAGGACGACGCGATCGTGATGCATCCGGGCCCCGTGAATCGCGGAGTCGAGCTGGCGCACGACATCGCCGACCGGCGTCCGAGCGTGATCCTCGATCAGGTGCGCAACGGCGTCGCGCTGCGCATGGCGGTGCTCTATCTGCTGGCGGGTCGCAAGGGACACGACGCGGCGCGGGCCACGGGGGAGGACAAGGGCGGACGATGGGAATCACGCTGATCCAGGGGGGACGGCTGCTCGATCCGTCGTGCGACCTCGACGCAGTGGCCGACGTACGGATCGAGCACGGCACGGTGGTGGC
>CAYYUT010000380.1:0-4115 GCA_964474935.1 uncultured Spirochaetales bacterium | reverse complement strand
GACGAGGCCGCGCGCGAGAACGCTCTCGACGACGGCTTCGACGAGCTCGACTCGCTCGACCACGACGAGACGGCCGAGCCCGACGGGGCCTGTCTGCGCCGGGCCCGTCTGCGCCGCGGCCTCGAACTCGCCCAGATCGCGGCCACCACCAAGATCAAGTCGAGCTATCTCCGCTCGATCGAGGACGAGGCCTTCGACGAGCTGCCCGCGCGGGTCTACGTGCGCGGCTTCGTGGCGGCCTTCGCGCGCGAGGTGGGCCTCGAGCCGAACGAGGTCGCCCGCGCCTACATGGCACGATACGCTGCCTTCATCGAAGAGTCGCAGCGCCCGCGCCGCGGCAAGCGCGCCCCGCGGGCCGCGGCGGGCGAACGGGTGCAGCGAGCCGAGAGCTCCGAGCCCGGGCGCCGGAGGCTCTTCCGGAGACGCTGATCGAACGCATCCACGACCCGGAGCGCGCCGCGCGACTCGCCCGGGCCATCCTCTCGGACGTGATGGCCTACAACCCCGAGAAGCTCCGCTCCGGCATCGAGCACGACGATCTCTTCGAACGCCTCGACGAGGAGCTCGAGCGCGCCCGCCGCTACTTCGAGGAACGCGTCGACGTCCAGCTCGCCCGGGAACGAGGCATCTTCGACCGCGCGCTCGTCGACGTCCTGGTCTACCGGAGTGGTGGCATCCGATCGCGGATATGGTGAGCTTCGTGGTGGGCGAGGCCGAGGCGGGGCAGCGAGCCGATCAGGCCCTGGCGGCCGCCGCGGGCATCTCGCGCGCCCAGGCCCGGCGCTGGATCGACCAGGAGCGCGTGCGGCTGAATCGGGCGGGCTGTCGCGCGAGCCAGCGTGTGGCCGAAGGGGACCTGCTCGAGACCGATCCCCCCGAGCCCCTGCCCGCGAACGTCGAGCCCGAGCCCATGGCGCTCGCCATCCTGCACGAAGACCCCGACCTGATCGTGATCGACAAGCCGGCCGGTCTGGTGGTGCACCCGGCCCCCGGCCACGAGCGGGGCACCCTGGTGCACGGGCTCCTGCACCACTGCCGCGATCTCTCGGGGATCGGCGGAGTCCGGCGGCCGGGGATCGTGCACCGGCTCGATCGCGGCACGTCGGGCGTGATGGTGGTGGCAAAGCACGATGCGTCGCACCAGGCGCTGGCGACCCAGTTCCGCGATCACACGATCGAGCGCGAGTACCGGGCGCTCGTGCTGGCCACGCCCGGCGCAACGTCGGGGCGCATCGAGCGATCGATCGGTCGCCACACGCGCGACCGCAAGCGCATGTCGGTGCGAACCGCGGCCGGGCGCGAGGCGCGCACCCACTGGACGCTCGCCGAGCGTTTTCCGAAGAGCGGCGCGAGCTGGCTCGAGATCCGGCCCGAGACGGGGCGCACCCACCAGATCCGGGTGCACCTGGCGTCGGTGGGCATGCCGATCGCGGGCGACCCGGTCTACGGACGCGCGCAACGTCGCGGGCTCGAGCTCGCGCGGCCGGCGCTCCACGCGGCCGTGCTCGGTTTTCGACATCCGACGAGCGGCGAGCCCTGTCGCTTCGAGGCCGCGCTGCCCGACGATCTGGCGACGCTCCTCGCGCGGCTCCGCGCGCGCGAGCCGGCATCGGAGTCGGCGTGAGCGCGGGCATGCCGGCGTCGTCCGCCCTGGACGGATTCCTGCGCGATCCCGTCCTCGCTGCGGTGCCGCACGGCTTCGGACGCCGGGGCTGCGTCGCGCCGCCCGGCTGGTGGGCGCCGCGTCAGGTGCACGGCTCGGCCGTCTGGCTGCGGACCGGAACGCCGAGCGCGGAGCCCGCGTCCCGGTCCGAGTCCGGAGCCCATTCCGACGGCGACCCCGTGGAGCGGCCCGCCGCGGACGCGGTGGTCTCGGACCGGCGCGGAGCCTGCATCGGGATCGCCACCGCCGACTGTCTCCCGGTGCTCCTCGCGAGCGACGATGCGGGCCTGGTGGCGGCGGCGCACGCCGGATGGCGCGGCCTCGCGGCCGGCGTCCTCGCCGAGAGCGTGGCGGCGATGGCGCGGTGCGGCGCGCAGCCCGCGCGCCTGCGGGCCGCGATCGGGCCCCACATCGGCCCCTGCTGCTACGAGATCGATGCGCCGGTGGTCGACGCCCTGGCCGCGCGCTTCGGCCGACCCGTGTTCGGAGCCGACCCCGGTGGTGCGACGGGCGAGCAGGGTGGGGCGGCGGAGAGCGCGCTCGAGCGCGCGCGCAGGACGAGCCGCCCCGGCCACTGGCATCTCGATCTCGGCGCCCTCGCACGCGCCGATCTCGAGGCGGCCGGAGTCCTCGTCGATCGCATCGGAACGCGCACCGCTCGTTGCACCTTCTGTGGGCGCGGCGCGGACGAGGCCTCGCGGCGCGACAACGCGTCCGGTCGACCGGGAGCTCATCCATCCCGAGGCCGAGGCCGAGACCCAGACCGGGAGCGCCGATCCAGGGATCGCCAACGCAGGGATCGCCAACGCGGATCTCACCCAGCCGAAGCGCGGGCCGACGTCCGAACGGCCGCTCGCACCGAGCCGCACACGGCCCCCGACGGCGGGCCCTCGTTCGAGTCGTACCGGCGCGACGGTGCAGCCGCGGGCCGACTGATCCACTTCATCGTCGCAGGAGCCCACCCAGGCAGCCCTGCTCGCGTTGGTCTTGACACGCGCAGACGCCGCGTTTAGGCTTCACGGCGTTTGTGGGGTTCTATGGCCCCTAGCGAGCGTCGCGATCGTCCTCTCCGACAATTACTGGACGACGAGATGCTCCTCCCCGAACCGACTTCGACTGCGATCCTGTTCGTTCGATCGGCCTTCCCTCTGAGTCCGGACTCCGAGTCCGGAACGCCACGGAAGGCCAGGGCCTGGGGCCGCAGACGATCGCCGGTTCCGGCGGAGAACCGAGGAAGCACCATCGGATTCGAGCGCAGCCGCCACCTGTCGACCATCGGGACGTGCCGTCGCCGATCGGCCGTTGCCCCCGGAGGCCGCGCGAAGACCACGGGATCCGATGCCAGGTCCGGAACGGAGACCATCAGCGCCACCAGCGGAGTCGCACAACCAGAGACGTAGCCGCCGATTCGCCGTCGCCGAGAATTCGGTCAACTTCGGCAGGCGTCGCTCCGAATGACACACCGAGACCCACCGCTCGCGGGTCGGTCTCATGCGAACCTCGGAGCCCGCCGCCCCGCGCGAGCCAGGGTCGACCCAGGACGCGCTCCCCACCCGGATCCGAGGACCCGATCTGGCCCCGATCTCTCAGGCTGCAGCCGGCACCCCGCGAGAAGCGCCACCGAAACCCATCGAGCCCTCACCCAGAACCGCTTCGAGACCTCCCAGAAGGCAGTGCTCCCAGGAACGAAGCCCCGAGGCCCCCGAAACCCCCGAACCGGAACCCGACGCAGACCGAGCCGAGACGACACCCGACGCATCCGAGATCCATCCGACCCACCCGACCGCGCGTGATCCGAACCGCGCGATGCCCGCGAGACAGCCCGACGAGACGGTCCGACAGGCAGACGCAACACCACGAACCATGAACCCGCAATCCAACGCAATCACCCAGGGAATCGAGATCCACCGTGGAGCAAGAGACGTTGAACCAACAAGCCAGTGACTCGAAGGGCGGCGGTCGCAACCGTCGCGGCAAGGGACGTCGCTCGCGCGGCAACGGCCGCTCGCGGAGCGCCAAGCGCGACATGCTGCGCCACCTCCCCGACGTCGAGGACGAGCTCCTCGACGACGAGGAGGACGACGGCGAGGACGACGGCGAGCGCATGAACGTCGCCGAGCTCAAGCGGCAGTCGATGGAAGAGCTCACGACGCTCGCCGAAGAGATGAACGTCGAGAACGCCGGCGGCCTGCGGAAGCAGGACCTGATCTTCGCGATCCTCAACGCCCAGACCGAGAAGGAAGGCAAGATCTACGCGGAAGGCGTGCTCGAGACGCTTCCCGACGGATTCGGCTTCCTGCGGGCGCCCGATCAGAGCTACCTGCCGGGCCCGGACGACATCTACGTGTCGCCCTCCCAGATCAAGCGGTTCAGCCTTCGCCCCGGCGAATCGCTCTCGGGCCTGCTCCGACCGCCCATGGAGGGCGGGCGCTACTTCGCGGTGCTGAAGGTC
>CAYYUT010000379.1:0-4118 GCA_964474935.1 uncultured Spirochaetales bacterium | reverse complement strand
GATCCCGGTGAAGACCCGCCACAACGAGGTGGCGCCGGGCCAGTACGAAGTGGCTCCCGTCTTCGAGCAGGCCAATCTCGCCACCGACCACCAGCAGCTCATGATGGTGACGCTGCGGCGCGTGGCCGAGAAGCACGGGATGGCCTGCATCCTGCACGAGAAGCCCTTCGCCGGCGTGAACGGGTCGGGCAAGCACGTGAATTTCTCGCTCGGGAACGCCACCCAGGGCAACCTGCTCGACCCGGGCGACACGCCCCACAAGAACGCCCAGTTCCTGGTGTTTTGCGCGGCCGTCATCCGGGCCGTGCACAAGTACTCGGGCCTGCTCCGGGCCGTGGTGGCCTCCGCGGGCAACGACCATCGTCTCGGCGCCAACGAGGCGCCCCCGGCGATCCTGTCGATCTTCCTGGGCGAGCAGCTGAGCGACATCTTCGAGCAGATCGCCGAGGACGGCGACGCCAAGAGCTCGAAGTCGAAGGGCATGCTCGCGGGCGGCGTCGACACGCTTCCGGAGCTCCCCAAGGATGCGGGCGACCGCAACCGCACCAGCCCCTTCGCGTTCACGGGCAACCGCTTCGAGTTCCGCGCCGTGGGCTCCAACCAGTCGATCGCGGGCCCGATGGTCGCGATGAACACGATCCTGGCCGAGTCGCTCGACTTCATCGCCAACGAGCTCGAGGGGGCCGTCGCGCAGGACCCGATCGAGCTGCACGCCGCGATCCAGAAGATCCTGCAGGAGATCATCCGGGACCACGGGGCGGTGATCTTCAACGGAGACGGCTACTCCGAGGCCTGGCACGCCGAGGCCGAGGAACGTGGACTGCCCAACCTGAAGACGACCGTGGACGCCCTGCCGGTGCTCTCGAGCGACGAGGTGATCTCGCTCTTCGAGAACTACGGCGTCCTCTCGAAGCGCGAGATGATGAGCCGTCAGGAGGTCTATCTCGAGCAGTACGCACTCAGCGTCGGCGTCGAGGCGAAGCTCACGGTCGACATCGCCAAGACGGTCGTGTTCCCGGCAGCGATCCGGTATCAGGGCCAGCTCGCCAACACCTGCGCGAGCCTGAAGGCGGTGGGCTACGAGTTCGACACCGATACGCTCGACAAGATGACGGCCCTCGTGAAAAGGCTCCAGGACAGCATCGCGGTACTCGAGGAGAAGCTCGCCCACGACGAGGCCGAGACCACGCTGGCCCATGCCGAGCACTGCTGCCACGAGGTCCTGCCGGCGATGCTGGCGGTGCGCGAGACGGCGGACGAGCTCGAGGGAATGGTGGCCGACGATCTCTGGCCGCTCGCCACCTACCAGGAGATGCTCTTCATCAAGTAGCCGAGAGCCGGCCCCAGGCGACGCGCATCGGCTCCGACCCGAGGCGTCCCGCGCATGCGCGGGTCGACCTCGGGCGGCCGCCCTGTTGCACGATGCGCAGCGTCGCGAGATCGAACGCCGCTACGGAGTATTCGTACAGGTCGCAGTGCAGTTGGAGGCGGCCGCCCGACGCCCATCTCCCAGGGTGGGTTTGCTGCTCCGTGGCTCGGACCCGATCGAGTGCAGGCACCCCACCGGCCGGGAGCGCTGGCTGCGAATGGCCGGAGGCTGGCGGCGGATGGCGCGATTCAGTCGCCGCCCGCGCCCGGTTCGATCGCTTCGCGCGAGGGCTTCCCGAAGTAGAAGCCTTGTAGCAGGTCGACGCCGATACTCTCCATGGCCTCGACCTGCTCGCGGGTCTCCACGCCCTCGGCGAGCACGACCCCACCGACGCGTCGACCGAGATCGACCAGTGTCTCGCAGATGTCGCGATGGCGAACCGAATCCACGCAGCCGGAGACCAGGCCTCGGTCGATCTTGATCATCTCGGGCGCCAGGTCCGCCAGCAGTGAGAGCCCGGCGTAGCCGGCGGCCACGTCGTCGAGGGCCACGGAGAACCCGAGGCGCCGGTACTCGTCCAAGATCGTACGCAGGCGTGCGGGGTCTTCGATCTTGTCCGTCTCCACGACTTCGAACGTCACCTGGCTCGGGTCGAGCCCGCTCTCGCGACAAGCCCGCATCGACGTTCGCAGACAGAACCGGGGCTCGTAGATCGCCGAGGGCAGGAAGTTGATGGTGAAGTGACAGTCGGGGCCGCGGTCCAGGCCCCCCGCGTTCCGAAGATGTGTCTCGCGCCAGATCCGATCGAACTTGAACTCGGCGCCCTCGTCCCGAGCCCAGGAGAGCAGCTGGTCGGGGCGAATGAGATCACCGGCTGAGTTGCGTCCGCGAACGAGGCATTCATACCCCCAGAGGGCGTGGCTCCCAGCGCACACGATCGGCTGGAACCAGGACTCCAATCGCTCGGCCTCGAGGATCTCGTGTAGCCTGGACGACGACTGCTCGAGATCGGCGATGGGACGGGACTCGTTGAGGCGGGCGAGTTGTTCTTCGAGTCGAGCCGCCGGATCGAGGAAGACGCCCCACCCCGTCTGCGGGGCGCCGACGACGCACGAAAGGAAGTCTGCCAGTGTCTTGAGGTTCGCGAAACGACGGGTCGGCCCGATCCACAGCTCGATGGCCCGGTGATCGGGGTGCACGGTCCATTCGAGCCTTCGGGACAGCGCCTCGAAGTCTGCGCGGGCTTCTTCGAATTCTGCAATCGTGATGAGCAGGCGACGGCGCGAATCGAGGCAATGGCAGCGGTGGCCTGATCTCGGGTCTTCCATTCCCAATTCCCGCTCCGTTCCGAGTTCCCCATGGAGCATCGGCTCGGCGCGGCCGGGGCTGAGGACCCAATCCGAGGGAGCCGCACGTATCCAGGATTCTCGACGATGCCGGTGCCTACTCCTTGGTGTCCATCCAGCGATGGAACTCGCGCTCCTGGGTCGGGAAGCCCTCCAGGGGGCCGAACTCCTCGCGGTCCCGCTGGAAGGTCGGGGGGCTCTGGATGTAGAGCGCGAGCAGCTCGGCGAGCGAGGTGAGCGAGCTCACGTGCGACCTCTCGTAGCCGTGCGAGGCGTCGGCCGCGAAGCAGAGCAGGGCCACCCGCAGATCGTTCCCGGCCTCGATGGCGGCTGCGGCGTCGCATCGGTAATCGCGAAACACGTCGCGCGCGAACCGGATTCCGTATTCCTCGCAGAGCTGCAGCACCTTGTGGGTCAGGTGGTAGTCGAAGGGCCCGCTCGAGTCCATCATCGCGATCGTCACGCCGTCCTCGATCGAATTCTGGCCCGGTGCATTGGTCGCGTTGTCGATCGCGACGAGCTCGGCGACGTCGCCGTGGAGAGCATGCGAGGCGCCCGATCCGACCTCTTCCGAGATCGTGAAGAGCAGGTGGCAGTCCACCGCCAGCGAGACTCCGGAATCGACCACGGCCTTGGCGGCGGCGAGCACCGCCGCGGCGCCCGCCTTGTCGTCGAGATGCCGCGAGACGACGAAACCGTTCCGGGTGATCTCGGGGGCGGGATCGAAGGCGATGAAATCACCCACCTGGAAGCCGGCGGCGGCGAGGCTCTCGGCGTCGACCACTGGCTCGTCGACCCGGATCTCGATGTTGTCCCAGCTGTTGGGTTGCTGGTCGATGTCGTCGCCGAAGGTGTGGCCCGAGGCCATGAGCGGTAGGACGGATCCTCGGCGCTCACCCGCGTCGGTGAAGATCGTCACCCGCGCGCCCTCGGCGAAGCGGCTCGACCAGGTGCCGACCGGCGCGATCGCGAGCCGCCCGTTCGGTTTGAGCATCCGGACCATCGCGCCCAGGGTATCCAGATGCACCACGATGGCGCGGTCGGGACTGCTCGAAGCGCCCTTCAGGTCGGCCCGGATCGCACCGCGACGCGTGAGCTCGAAGCGGATTCCGAGGCGGGAGAGCTCCTCGCCGACGCAGTGCACGATGCGATCGGTGAAGCCGCACGGGCTCGGCACCGCGAGCATGCGAATCAGCATGTCGAGCATGTAGTCGACGTCGATCTTGAGCTTGGAGAGCTTCGGGGGCTGGTTCACGGTTCCTCGTCAGGCGCCCCGGCTGGCTTCGGCTCGGGTCTGGGGTAACAGGAAGTCGATGTACCGTTCGGCAGTCGGCTGGGGCTCGTGATTCGCGAGGCCGGGCCGCTCGTTGGCCTCCACCAGGGCGGAGTCGGGGTGCTCCACG
>CAYYUT010000378.1:0-4128 GCA_964474935.1 uncultured Spirochaetales bacterium | reverse complement strand
CGCGCTGCGCGCGGTGGCCTGGCTGATCGCAGGCTCCGGCGCCGGGGTCGCGCCCGACGCATCGCAGGCGGAACCCTCCCGATGAGGATCCGCCGGGTCGAGATCGTCCCGTACGCGCTCCCGCTGCGCGCACCGCTCCGCACCGGCGCCGGCACCCTCCACATGCGCGCGGGGGTCCTGCTCCGGTTGACCACCGACGACGGACGGATCGGGCTCGGAGACGGCTTCGGCGAGAGAATGGGTGGCGTCGATGCGACGGCCCGCAGCCTCCGCGCGCTGGCGCGCGAGCTCGTGGATCGACGCATCGACTCGCCCGGCGACTACCGGGAGTGCGAGGCCTGGATCGACGAGCTTCCTGACGACGCGGCACGGGCCGCCGCCGACGGAGCGCTGCTCGACCTGTCGGCACGCACCCGATCGGTGTCGCTCGCCTTCCGGCTGTCGTAAGAGCGCGGAGGGCTACCCCTAGAGCGTGTCACCGTTAACTCGCTCCTCGCCGGCGACGTGCCACCGGCCGTCGCCGCCTCGGCACGAGAGGCCGTCGCGGCGGGCTTCCGGACCCTCAAGCTCAAGGTGGCGGCGCGGACGGTGGCGCGCGACGAGGCGCGCGTCGCGGCCGTACGCGAGGCGGCGGGTGACGCCGTGAGGTTGCGCCTCGACGCGAACGGGGGTTGGACCGTCGACGAGGCCCGCCGCGCGCTCGAGCGCTGGGCGCGCTTCGATCTCGAGTTCGTGGAGCAGCCGGTCGCCCCGGGCGATCCCGACAGCCTTGCCCGGGTGCGTCGCGCATCCTCGATCCCGATCGCGGCGGACGAGGGCGCCCGAACGCTCGGCGAGCTCGAGGGGTTGATCGGTCGCGATGCGATCGATGCCGTGGTGATCAAGCCCAGCCTGATCGGGCCTCGTCGCAGTCTCGCCCTGATCCGTGCGGCGCGCTCCGCAGGCGTCGACGTGGTGGTGACCTCGGCGCTCGAATCGAAGGTGGGGCGCACACACGCCCTGCAGATGGCGGCGGCTCTCGGCGCGGGCCCGGCCGCCGGACTGGCCACGGCCGGCTGGCTCGCCGCCGATCTCGGAAGACCGGAGCGGGTGGCCGACGGAGAGATCGAGACGCCGAAGGATCCGGGCCTCGGTATCGAGCTGGACGACGAGGCTCTCGAGCGGGCGGCGACAGGCGAGGCCTGGGGCCTGCCGTGAGCGAGGCGCCGGACGCGGGCGCCTGGCTGTCGGGCCGGGCCGCACGGACGCCCGAACGCATCGCGATCGAGTTCGAGGACCGGCGCGTGAGCTTCGGGGCGCTCGCGGCGGGCGCTCGCCGGAGGGCGAGGGGCCTGGCCGAACACGGTGTCGCACCTGGGGATCGGGTCGCGGTCCTGGTTCCGAACGGGCTCGCGTGGGTCGAGACGCTGCACGCGGTGCTCTCGCTCGGCGCTTCGATCCTGCCCTTGAACCTGAGGCTCACAGCGTCCGAACTCGCGCTGCCTCTCGCCGACGCCCGTCCGACCCTGCTGGTCCATGACGACGGTCCGCTCGCGGAACGCGCTGCCGAGGCGACGCAGCGGATCGCGGCCGGGCCGGGCGCAGGCGGGGGCGTGCCGCTCGCAGCGGTGCGCGCGCTCGCCGGCACCGAGCGCGGGGCCGGCTCGAACGCCGACCCGAACGCTGGCTCGGCCGCCAGCGACGCGCAGCGCGACGGTCTCCGCCGAGCCTCCGGGGCACCCGATCCGGCCGCCATCCTCTACACCTCGGGCACCACGGGAGCTCCGAAGGGCTGCTGCCTCGGCGCCGCTGCCTTCGAGGCGAGCGCGCGGGCGGCAGCGCGTCATCTCGCACCGCCGGGTGACGCCCGTGCGGCGGGGGTGGCGCGATGGCTGGTCTGTCTGCCCTGCTTCCATGTCGGTGGTCTCCAGATCCTGGTGCGGGGCGTGTTGTTCGGGAACTCCGTCGTGGTCCACGAGCGCTTCGACCCCGAGCGCGTGTCGCACGCCTTCGATCACGGGTCGATCCACGCGGTCTCGCTGGTTCCGACCATGCTCGAAGCGATCCTCGACGCGCGGCGCGACGCTCCGACACCCGCGACCCTCCGCCTCGTCCTGCTCGGCGGCGCACCCGCTTCCCCGGAGCTGATCGCGCGGGCGCGCGCGGCCGGCGTGCCGCTCGCGCCCACCTACGGACTGACCGAGACCTGCTCGCAGGTCGCGACGGCCCCGCCCGGCGACCTCGAGCCCGGGCTGCCCCCGCTCCCCGGTGTGACGCTCCGTATCGACGGCGCGACGCGCCCCGGCGATGCCGGCGAGATCCTCGTGAGATCGGAGACCCTGATGAAGGGCTACTGGGAGCGGCCCGACGCCACCGCCGAGGCGCTGCGGCACGGCTGGCTCCACACCGGTGACGAGGGCCGCATCGACG
This sequence comes from uncultured Spirochaetales bacterium, assembly GCA_964474935.1. Classification (GTDB taxonomy): domain Bacteria; phylum Myxococcota_A; class UBA9160; order UBA9160; family JAFDDA01; genus CAYYUT01. Next base: position 1,719 of record CAYYUT010000378.1, on the reverse strand, counting down.
AACGCGGACGCCTCCACGTGCTCGATCGGCGCTCCGACCTGATCGTCTCGGGCGGCGAGAACGTCTACCCGGCAGAGATCGAGGCGGTGCTGCGACAGCACGCGGCCGTCGCCGATGCAGCGGTCGTATCGATCCCCGACGCGCGCTTCGGGGCGCGCCCCCTGGCCTGGCTCGCCGTGCGCGCGCCGGTGGCCGACCCGTCTGCACTCTGCACGGAGCTCGAGAGCTTCTGCCGGCAACGCCTCGCCGGCTACAAGATTCCCGCGGGCTTCCGGTTCCGGGAGCAGCTGCCGCGGAGCGCTTCGGGCAAGCTCCTGCGGGCCGCCCTGCGACGGGAGGCCGCCGCGCTCGTCGGGTGATCTAGACTGCTCGTGATGGCCCATGGCGTCGAAGACCGGGGGAGAACCGAGTCCGAGCGATCGGGCGATGGCCTCGAGGTGCTTCATCCCGCCACCCGCGCCTGGTTCCGAGCGAGCTTCGAGGCGCCCACCGACGTACAGCGGCGCGGCTGGGCGCACATCACCGCAGGCAGTCACGCGCTCCTGTTGGCCCCGACCGGCAGCGGCAAGACGCTGGCCGCTTTCCTCGCTTGCATCGATCGTCTGGCGCACCGCCCCGATCCGACGCCGCCCAGCGTCCGGGTGCTCTACGTCTCGCCGCTGAAGGCGCTCGTCTACGACATCGAACGCAATCTGCGTGCTCCGCTCATCGGGGTGCGCCGCTCCATCGAGGCGCAGAGCGGCGCGACGTCGGAGGGCGAGGCGATGGGCTCCTGTCCGCGCGTGGCCATCCGCACCGGGGACACCCCCCAGCGAGAGCGCCGCGAGCAGGCGCGGCACCCGGCAGAGATCCTCGTGACCACGCCCGAGTCGCTCTTCCTGATCCTCGGCTCGCAGCAGCGCGAGACGCTGCACACGGTCGACACGATCTTCGTGGACGAGGTCCACGCCCTCGCCGGCACCAAGCGCGGCGCGCACCTCGCACTGTCGCTCGAACGGGTGGCCCACGCCGCGGAGCGCGACCCGCAACGCATCGGGCTCTCGGCCACGGCCCGACCGCTCGAGGAGGTCGCCCGGTTCCTGGGTGGCGACCGTCCGGTAGAAGTGGTCGATACCACCACGCGACCCCGCCTCGACCTCCGCATCGAGGTCCCGGTACCCGACATGACCCGTCCCGAGACGGCAGGCCTCGCGGCCGGGCCCGACGCAGGGGACGCCGGACGCGAGAGCACCCCTCGCGTCGCCGACCGATCGGACGACGAGGCTCCGCTCTCGGCCCCGGTCCGCGCCGCGCCCCGCTCCGAATCGATCCTCGCCGAGCTCGCCCGCCGCGATTCGGGCGAGGCACCGACGAGCCTCTGGCCGGCCATCCATCCCGAGCTGCTCTCCGCGATCCGAGCGCACCGCAGCACGATCGTGTTCGTGAACAGCCGCGGGCTGTGCGAACGCCTCTCGCAGCGTCTCAACGAGCTCGCGGGCGAGGAGCTGGTGCGAGCCCATCACGGAAGCCTCGCGCACCACCAGCGACGCGAGATCGAGGAATCGCTCAAGTCGGGGACCCTGCGTGCCATCGTCGCCACCAGCTCGCTCGAGCTCGGCATCGACATGGGTGCGGTCGACCTGGTGCTGATGGTCGAGTCACCGGGGGCGGTGGCGCGTGGGCTGCAGCGGGTCGGGCGCGCGGGTCACCAGGTCGGCGCGACGAGCACCGGCCTGCTCT
>CAYYUT010000377.1:0-4141 GCA_964474935.1 uncultured Spirochaetales bacterium | reverse complement strand
GCTCCGGCAACGCAGCGGGATGGTCTTCCAGAAACCGAACCCGATCCCGAAATCGATCTACGACAACGGCGCCTACGGACCGCGGATCCACGGCACTCGCAAGCGGGCCGATCTCGACGCGATCGTGGAGGAGAGCCTGCGCGGCGCTGCACTCTGGGACGAAGTGAAGGACCGGCTGCGGGCGAGCGCGCTCGGGCTCTCGGGGGGCCAGCAACAGCGACTCTGCATCGCCCGCGCGATCGCGGTGAAGCCCGAGGTGATCCTGCTCGACGAGCCCTGCTCGGCTCTCGACCCGATCGCGACGGCCAAGATCGAAGAGCTGATGCAGGAGCTGAAGCAGACCTACACGCTCCTGATCGTCACCCACGCGCTCCCGCAGGCGGCGCGGGTGTCCCAGTTCACGGCCTTCATGTATCTCGGAAAGCTGGTGGAGTACAGCGAGACCGACAAGCTCTTCGTGCAGCCCCAGAAGGAACAGACGGCCGACTACATCTCGGGCCGCTTCGGCTGAGCCCGGCGACGCGTCGGACGCGCTCGCCCGATGCCCTTCGGCCAGCCGGGTCTCCAGGGTGCCCGCGGGCGGACTCCGCTAGCCGCGTCGCCCGGCCGCACGCCGCTCGGCATCGGGCGTCTCCTCGTCGGCCCGGACGTCGCCGGAAACCGGCGGCTGTGGGACGACGCTCTCGCGACCTGTCACCGAATCGGCGCGCGGCACCCGGAAGTGGAAGGTCGATCCCCGCCCGAGCTCGCTCTCGACCCGGATGTCGCCACGCATCGACTGCACGAGGTGCTTGACGATGGAGAGGCCGAGGCCGGTACCGCCGAGCGCACGCGAGCGCGCCTTGTCCACCCGATAGAAGCGCTCGAAGATCCGCTCACGATCGCGCTCGGGGATCCCGTAGCCCGTGTCGCTCACGGCCACCCAGACCGAGCGCTCGTCGTTGCTCACCACCACGCGGATCTGGCCACCGGCCTCGGTGTACTTGACCGCGTTGTCGAGCAGATTGTTCAGGATCTGCTCCACGGCCCGGGCGTCGCCCCAGGCGACGTCGTCTCCCTGGCACGAGACCTGGACGTCGAGCGACTTCTGTTCGAAGCGGGCCCGGAAGTCGCGGACCAGGGTCGAGGCGAGCTCGGACACCCGGACCTCGCCGAGCTCGAGGTGCAACTTCTGGCTCTCGATCTTCGAGAGCTCGAGCAGATCGGCGACGAGCGCCGACAGTCGCCGGGAATGGCGATCGATCACCTCGAGATAGGAACGTCGCTCCTCCTCGGAGAGCTTGTCGCCCGCGAGCAGCGTCTCCGTGAAGCCCCGGATCGCCGTCAGGGGAGTGCGAAGCTCGTGCGATGCATTGGCGACGAAGTCGCGACGCATCTGCTCGAGGCGCGTCAGCTCGGTGATGTCGTGGAACACCGCGACGCAGCCGAGCCGCGGCCCCGCTCCGGCCGGGAAGCCGGCGGCGTGCACCCGCAGCGTGCGCTGGAACGGCCCCCCCACCGAGATCTGGCCCGCGACCGGGTCCTTGCTGTGGGCCGACTCGGTGAGGATGTCGTCGAGATCGGAGTTGCGGATCACCTCGAGCACGGTGCGCTCGTCGATCGCGCCGCGCAGCCCGAAGAAGCCCCGCAGGCGGGCATTGGCGAAGCCGATCCGTCCCTCCTGGTCGACCACCAGCAACCCTTCGACCATCGCGTCGAGCACGTCCTCGAGATGCGCCTTGGCCTCGCTCAGCTTCGTGAGCCGCCGCTGCAGACCCTCGGCCATCTGATCGACGGCGACTGCGATCGCGCCGAGCTCCTCGTCCTGTTGGAGCGGCATGGTGCGGCTGAGATCGCCGCTCGCGATCGAGGCCGCGATGCGTTTCACCTCCTCGGCCGGGCGAAGCCTCAGACGCGTCACCAGGAAGGACAGCACCAACGCCACCGCGAGGGCCACGGCGCCGGCGCGCAGGAGCGCGCCGTGCAGATCGGAGGCGAGCGCCTCGACGTCGGCGACGTCGGCGGCGAGCCGCACGACCCCCGGCCGGGCCCCGGCCATCGGTACGGCGACGTAGAGGAGCTCGCGTCCGACCGTCGTGCTCGTGCGCTGGCCCGTACCGGTCCGGCCGGCGAGCGCTGCGGCGACCTCGGGTCGCTCGCGGTGGGACGGGACCCCGGCCACCCAGGCGAGCGGCACCTCGGAGTCGGCCAGCACGGTGCCCTCGTGATCGATCAGGGTCACCCGAGCGCCTGCGGTCGCCGCGGCGCGGTCGGCCAGCGTCTTCAATCGGGGGCGGCTCCGGGTATCGAGAGGCGCGGCGACCAGCAGCGCGACAACCAGCGCTGCGCGCGTCTCGAGCGACGCCACGGCGCGGGCCGTCTCGCGACGCGAGAGATCGCGTCCGGCCACCGCGCCGCCCACGCCCAGCACCAGCGCGACGAGCGCCGAGAGCATCATCATGAGTCGGATCTGTCGGTTTCCCACGCAGAACGCTCCGGCCTCCGGAGGCTCCGGATCCGACGACTCGGATCGCGGCCCAGAGACCCGGCCGCCCGGGTGGAGGGCGGCTACTCCGCGAAACGGTAGCCCACGCCCCGGACCGTCTCGATCAGGTCGCCGGCCGATCCGATCTTCTCACGAAGACGCTTGAGGTGGGTGTCGATCGTACGGGTCGTGACGGTGATGTCCGAGCCCCAGACCAGCTCGAGAAGGCGGTCGCGGGTCATGACGCGGCCGCGACGGCGCATCAGCTCCCGCAGCAGATCGAACTCCTTGGCCGTGAGCTCCACCTCCTCGCCGTCCACGAAGCAACGGTGTCGCTCGAGATCCATGCGCACGTTGCGATGCTCGAGGGGCGCTTCGCCGGCGACCTGGCTCTGGCCGCGCCGGAGCACGGCCCGGACGCGCAGCGCGAGCTCACGGGGACTGAAGGGCTTCGTGACGTAGTCGTCGGCCCCGAGCTCGAAGCCCACCACGCGGTCGAGCTCGTCGGCCTTGGCCGTGAGCATGATGATCGGGAGCGTCGCCAGACCCGGCTCGGTGCGGATCTGGCGGCAGACATCGTTGCCCGAGAAGTCGGGCAACATCAGGTCGAGTACGAGGAGATCGGGCGGCGAGCGCCGCACCCGCTCGAGCGCGTCGCGCCCGGAGAGCGTGGTCTCCACCGTGAAGCCGTTCTGGGCCAGGCTGACCCGCACCAGTTCCAGGAGATCGGGCTCGTCGTCGACGACCAGAATGCGTTCCGACATGGCGCCCCAAGATACCAACCGACCCCATTCTCGGACATGGCGGGGCCGTTCGGGCCGACGAGACGCCCCGCAAATGACACCGGATCGTCACACGAGAACCCCGGCGAGGCGGGGGCTGCTGCCGGGCGCGTCGCCGAAACCGGCTGGGCGTCGCGGCGATCGAGGCGCTCCCGGCCGGTCCAGCGAAAGGCCTAGCCGCCGAGCTCGTACATCTCGATCCGCGCGCGCTCGGCGCCTTGCGGGACCCCGGTCTCGACCGAGCGTTCCTCGGAGTAGCGGTCGTCACGAGCGCGCCAGATCGCCGAAATCCGGTCGCGCAGGGCCGCGTCGCTCTCCCCGGCCCGGAGCGGCGCCTTGAGGTCGGTGCCACCGCTCGCGAAGAGGCAGGTCACGAGCTGTCCCGCGGCCGAGAGCCGGGCGCGGGTGCAGGCGGAGCAGAAGGGCTGGGTCACCGACGAGATGACGCCCACCTCGCCGGCTCCGTCCCGGTAGCGATAGCGCGAGGCCACCTCGCCCGGGTGACTCCGCTCCAGGGGCTCGATGCCAAAAGCGCGATCGAGACGTTCGACGATCTCGCGGGCGGTCGTCACCTCGCCGAGGTTCCAACCGTTCAGGGTGCCCACGTCCATGTACTCGATGAAGCGGAGCACGTGGCCCGTGCCGCGGAACTCGCGCGCGAGGCTCTCGATAGCGTGATCGTTCACACCCTTCCGGACGACACAGTTGATCTTCACGGGCGTCATGCCCACCCGGCGTGCCGCCTCGATGCCCTCGAGGACCCGGTCCCGACCGGGCCGTCCCCCGTTCATGCGCTCGAAGGTGGGCTCGTCGTGCGCGTCGAGGCTGACGGTCACGCGGTGGAGGCCCGCGTCGGCGAGCGCCGGGGCATGGGCCGAGAGCAGGAACCCGTTCG
>CAYYUT010000376.1:0-4174 GCA_964474935.1 uncultured Spirochaetales bacterium | reverse complement strand
CGTGATCCAGGTCTCGGACGACGGGCGCGGCATCGACCGGGAGCGGCTGCTGGCCAAGGCCCGGACCGCAGGGATCGTCGGGAGGGACGAGGTGCCGACGCGCCGCGAGATTCTGGATCTCGTCTTCCATCCGGGTCTCTCGACCCGCGAGTCGGTCAGCGAGACGAGCGGCCGAGGCGTCGGGATGGACGTGGTCAAGACGAACCTGACGGCCTTCGGGGGCGTGGTCGACCTCGAGTCGACCGAGGGCGAGGGCACGATCGTCACGATGACGCTGCCCATCACGCTGGCGATCATCCAGGCCCTGGTGGTCGGCGCGGCGGACCAGTCGTACGCCATCCCCCTGACGTCGGTGCTCGAGACGCTCGTGATCGATCCGGACGAGATCCAACGGAGCGATCGCCGCGAACTCCTGAATCTGCGCGGCGAGGCGCTGACCGTCCTGCGACTGGGCCGCGAGTTCGGCCTCGCCGAGGCCCCGTCGACCTCCGCGCAGGCCTTCGTGGTGGTCCTCGGGATCGGAGACGCGCGAGTCGGCCTGCTGGTCGAGCGACTCGAGGGTCAGCAGGACGCGGTGATCAAGCCGATCCAGGGGCCCGTCTCCGACATCCATGGGATTGCGGGAGCGACCGAGCTGGGCGACCAGGCCGCCGTGCTGGTGCTCGACGTCACGGCCTTCATCGAGGACGCCGGCCGTCGACGGGAGGCCGCATGAGCCAGCCGACCGGCGGAGAGCATCCGACCGAGCTCGGAGGAATCGCCGACGGGTCGGAGCTCGCCAGCTGGGACGCGCTCGCGCGCGCGGCCGAGGCGAGCGCCGAGCGCTCCGAGGCCGCCCTGCTGATGCGGGAGCTGCTCACCTTCGAGGTGGCAGGCACCGCCTACGCGGTCGCGATCGAGAGAGTGCGCGAGATCCTGCGGATGCGGACGATCACGCCCGTTCCGCGGGTCCCGGCCGTGGTCCGGGGCGTGATCACGCTGCGGGGGCAGGTGGTCGAGGTGCTCGATCTCCGTCGCCGCCTCGGCCTGCCCGAACGGGAGCCCGACCGTCGCACGCGGATCGTGCTCGTTCAGGGCGACGATGGCCGTGCCTCGGGTCTGGTGGTCGACAAGGTCCACGAGGTGCTGCGGCTCCGCGAGGACGCGATCCGGCGCGAGGCGGCCGACGAGTCGACCAACGTCGTGGCTCTCTGCGCGCGCGACGACGAGTTCGTCTCGCTCATCGATCTCGACCGGATCCTGGATCTCGATGCCGACGGTTAGTCCCCAGCGCGGCGGCGTCGACGAGCGTCGGATCGATCTGGCCTGCTTCGAGCTCGCCGGGAACCACTATGCGGTCGAGGTCGCCCAGGTCCGGGAGGTGGTGCCGTGGCAGGAGGTCACGCCCTTGCCCCGGGCGCCCCAGCTGATCGAGGGCGTGATCGACCTGCGAGGCCGCATCATTCCCGTCGTCGATCTGGGACGGGTGCTCGGAGTCGATCCGGTGAAGCCGACCCATCGTGCCCGGATCGCCGTCGCGCAGGTGGAGGGCATGGTGCTCGGGCTCGGGGTGGAGGCGGCGACTCAGGTCCTGAGCGTCTCGGCCGACGCGCTCGAGGATCCTCCGGTGCTGGCGACGCACGCCGGGTACGACGCCGCATGGGCGGTGGTCCGCCGCACCGGAGACGCGCCGGTGACCGTGCTCTCGATGGACTACGTCCTCGAGTCCGTCCATCGCTCGGCCGTCGTTCCGACGGAGGGCGGGTCTTGAGCGCTCCGAGCCACATCGATTGCGGCGCGCTCCGCCGGCGCTACGCAGGGCTGGTCGCAGTGGACCAGACGGCGGCTCTCGGCCTGATCGGGCCCTACCTGATGGTGCTGCTCTCGCTGACCGCCGACCAATGGTTCTGGTTCTGGACCGGGGTGGTCGTGATCGCTCCCACGCTGATCGCGTGTCAGCTCTTCATCGTGGACCCACGGTCCTGGGGGCCCATCGGCCGGGCGCTCGATCCGACCCGTGCCGACGACGTGGCGGCGCAACGCGCGGGGTTCGCGGCGATCATGCTCTTCCCCCGCCACACCCTCGTGTGGGGTACGACCTGGTGGCTCCTCGGCGGGGGGTTGCTCGCGCTGGCGCTCCACGTAGCCGCCGGAGTGAGTGCCTACAGCGCGGTGGTGATCCTGTGCGCCGCGGGCTCGGGAGGGCTCGTCGCCGTCATCTTCCATACCTACTTCGCGAAACGCATGTTCCGCGACGCGCGACATCTCCTCGCGAGTCGCGTCGGGGATCCGGACGTACGCGAGCGTCTGGTCCGTCCGGTACGGCTCGGTCCGAAGCTCGTGTTCTGCATCACGGGCGTGACCGTCGTGACCCTGGTCTTCGCGATCTTCTTGGCCCAGGTTCGGGCCTCGCGTGCGGTCGAACGCGGGATGGTGCTGCTGCAGGACGCCGCGCTCGATCAGCTCGTCGACGAGATCGCCACGACGCCCGGCGGCCGGGCGGATCTCGAGGGCGCGCCGACACGCTTCCGGTGGCTCACCGAAGAGACCCGCTTCCTGCAGCTGGACGCCGAGGGGTCGAGGGTGCTCGCCGGGGATCCGACCGCGCTCGCTCGCCAGGAACAGGCCTCGATCGCCCAGTCGTACGAGCGACTGGGCAACGGCCTCGCCTTCGATTCGCCCAACGTCTTCTCGTGGCGGCGACTTCCGGGAGAGCGTGGAGTGATCGTGGCCTACGTGCCGTGGAGCGCGGTGAAGACGCTCTACGGAGACCTGAATCTGGTCTTCGTCGGCCTGCTCTTCTTCGCGACGGCCATCGCGTTCGGTGTCGCAGTGGCGCTGGCGGACGACATCAGCCAGGCGATCGCGATGCTCCGGGCCGAAGCGGCCCGCGTGGCCTCGGGCGATCTCACCCAGGGCAGCGTCTTCGAATCGGAGGACGAGCTCGGCGATCTGGCCCGATCCTTCGCCCGCATGTCGCAGTCGCTTCGGGCGACCGTCGGTCGGGTCGTCGAGGCCGCCGACGGTGTCGAGGGTGCCGCGTCCGAGATCGCCTCGGTCGGCGACAACGTGGCGGGAGTCACCGTGGACCAGATGCGCGGGATCCAGGAGGCGACGTCCTCGATGGATCGGATCAGCGTTCAGGTGCACGGGATCGCCGACACGGCCCAGGCCCTCAACGACTCGATCGAGGAGAGCTCGAGCTCCGTCGCCGAGCTCGGCGCGATCGGCGACCAGCTGAGTGCCAATGCGGCCGTCCTCTCCGAGAAGGTGGGCGAATCGTCGACGTCCACCGAGGAGATGATCCGGAGCGTTCGCAACGTCGGTGACAACGCCGAGCAGCTCTTCCAGGCGGCCACCGACACCTCGAGCAGCATCGAGGAGATGGCAGCCTCGATGCGCGAGGTCGCCGCCAACGCCGGCGAGAACGCCAACCTCTCCGAGCGGGTGGTCGCCACCGCCGAAGGGGGGCGCGAGAAGGTGCTCCAGACCGTACGCGGGATGGAGGCGATTCGCGCTGCGACCGAGACCGCCCATTCCGTGATTCACGGCCTGGGCGCCCGGGTGTCCGAGATCGGCGCAGTGGTCGAGGTGATCGACGACGTCGCCGACGAGACCAATCTCCTCGCGCTCAACGCGGCGATCATTGCCGCCCAGGCGGGAGAGCATGGCCGATCCTTCTCGGTCGTCGCCGATCAGATCAAGGAGCTGGCGGATCGCGTCCTCGCGAGCACCAAGGAGATCGACGGCCAGATCCGCGTGGTCCAGCAGGAGAGCGCCAATGCGATCGGCGCGATCGAGCGGGGTACGCAGAGCGTCCAGGAAGGGGTCGATCTCTCGGCGCAGGCCGGCGAGGCCCTCGAGGAGATCACGCACGTCGCCCGCCAGAGCGGTGCCCGGATCACCGAGATCGTCGCAGCGGTCCGCGAGCAGACGACCGCGAGCTCCGGCGTCGCGCAGCTGATGGAACGGGTGCGGGGCGGAGTGGAGCAGATCCGCGCGGCCACGCTCGAGCAGGAGCGCGCCAACAACCAGGCCCTCGAGGGGTGCGCGACGATGCGCGAGGTCTCGGAACAGGTGCGTGCGACGACCGAGGAGCAGGCGCGTGGCTCGCGACGGATCGGGGACAGCGTCGAGAGCGTGCGTGAGGCCATCGAGCAGATCAATCGTGCGCTCCAGGCCCAGACCGAGGCCT
>CAYYUT010000375.1:0-4178 GCA_964474935.1 uncultured Spirochaetales bacterium | reverse complement strand
CGCGCGCCTCGGCGAGGCCCGGGCGCGCAGGGTCGGGGGGCGGCCAGTCGAGCTGGGCCTCGAGCGCGCGCGCCACCCGGTCGAGGAAGGCCTCGTACTCGAAGTAGCGCCTGGCGTCGCGCTCCGAGAAGCGCCGGATCTCGCGCCGGCTGGCCTCGGGGTCCGAGCCGAGGAGCAGGCCCGGCCCGTCCCGGAGCGGCGTGAACGACGCCGGATCCCGCCGGAGCAGGCGGAGCCCGTGACGCTCGAGATCGAGCTCGCGAACGAGCCAGGGCCGCAGGAGTCCCGCCACGTAGGCGGCCCGCGAGATCCGGTAGCCGGGCCAGAGCTCCTCGGTGACGCAGGCCCCGCCCACCAACGACCGCCGCTCGAGCACCTGGGTGCGCAGACCGGCACGTGCCAGCAGGGTCGCGGCCACCAGCCCGTTGTGGCCGGCTCCGATGATGATGGCATCGGTGGGCACGGCGGGAGTGTATCGGTAAAGTCGTTTCCCAGGGGGAGAGTCGCGTGTCACCCGTCGACATCGTGGCGGCGTCCATCGTGGGCGTCGCGCTCCTGCGGGGCCTGTGGAACGGCCTGATCCGCGAGGTCTTCTCGCTCGGGGCGCTGGCCGGAGCCGTCGTCGTGGTGCGCGGCGCGACCGCGCCCGCATCTGGCTGGCTACGCGAGACATGGGACCCGGCCCTCGCCGACTCGACGCTCCAGATCGCCACCGGCGGCCTGATCGGCCTCGGCGTGATCCTGGCCGTGGCCTTCACGGGACGGCTGGTGCGGCGGGGCGCTCGCTACGCGGGCCTCGGCTGGGCCGACCGCCTCGGGGGCGGGCTGCTCGGAGGCGCGGAAGGTGTGCTGGTGGTGGCGGTCGCCCTGGTGGTCGCGATCGCCGTGGGGGGCCGCGACCAGCCCCTGCTCGAGGGTTCGCAGACGCTGGACGCCTTCGAACACCTGGAGACACTGGCCCGGGGCGACCGCGACCTGGGACGCGTGGGCTCGCCGCCTCCGGGCTTCTAGCCGAGCGGGAGTCGGCCGGCGCCTCGCCGCCGGCCTCCGACCGTCCGGCGGGTGATGGGCCGCGACCGGTCGCCTACTGTCCCGACCGAGGAGTTCATCCACACTCGAACGCGTCGTCGGGCCGTGCGAAGAGATCCCCAGGGCCCCAGGCCCGAAGCACCCAGCAGCGCCCGGTGCGCGACGGAACGGAAGCAGGCCGGCATGCCATGAGCGCCACCAGCGAGCTCGAAGGCTTCCAGGGTACCCGGGTCTTCTACGGCGATCTCCACAACCACTGCGACATCAGCTACGGCAAGGGCACTCTCGACGAAGCCTATCGGAACGCGCGACTCCAGCTCGACTTCGCGAGCGTCACCGGACACGCCCATTGGCCGGACATGCCGGCCCGCGAGGGACGCCTCGCCTATCTCGTCGACTATCACCAGAAGGGCTTCGACCATCTGGCCGAGGTCTGGGACGAGGTGCAGGAGAAGACCGAGGCGGTCCACGAGGACGGCCGATTCGCCAGCTTCTTGTCGTTCGAGTGGCACAGCATGCGCCACGGCGACTACTGCATCTACTACGACGGTGCCCGCGGCCCGATCCTCCGAGCCGCGGACATCGAAGGCATGCGGCGCGCGCTCGACTGGATCCGGACGAGCGGCGTGCGGACGATGATGATCCCGCATCATCTCTGCTACGTGCCCGGCTATCGCGGCGTCAACTGGTCGGACTACGATCGGTGCTACTCGCCGGTGGTCGAGATCGTCTCGATGCACGGGTGCGCCGAGAGCGACGACGCACCTCGCCCCTACCTGCATTCGATGGGCCCGCGCGACGACCGGGGGTCGATGCTGGCAGGACTGCGCGCAGGGCATCGCTTCGGCGTGATCGGATCGAGCGACCACCACGCGGCCCATCCCGGAAGCCACGACCACGGCCGGATGGCCGTCTGGGCCGAGGCGCTCACGCGCGACGCGATCTGGCGCGGCATCGAGGCACGCCGGACGTTCGCGCTCACCGGCGATCGGATCGCCCTGGCGTTCTCGCTGAACGGCGCGCCGATGGGGGCCGAGATTCCAGCCGTCCGCGAGCGGTCGCTCGAGGTCGACGTCACCGCAGGTGCAGCCCTCGACTACGTCGAGGTGGTGAGGGACGGCGTGGCCTGGGCGCGCCACGCCGGCCTCGGCACGGCCCCACCCGCCGGCCCGGGCTTCCGCGGGAAGCTGGCCCTCGCGCTCGGTTGGGGCGAGCCGGGCGAGCCCTGCGACTGGAATGCCCGGATCGAGGTTCGGGGGGGACGGATCCTCGCGATCGAGCCCCGCCTCCGCGCCGACGAGCAGGCCAGCGAGCGCTTCGGCTTCGACGGGCGGCGTCACTTCTCGCGGGTCGAGCAGCAGGGAGACGAAGTGCGCCTGGTGACACGCACCTGGAAGAATCCGACCACCCGCACCGACACGACCCAGAAGCTCGGGCTTGAGATCGAGGGGGACGGTGCCACCCGGATCGTGCTCGACGTGAACGGCCAGAAGACCGAGCTCGCGCTCGCCGACCTTCGGCACGGCCCGCGGGCCGGAGTCATGGACGGATTCGTGTCGCAGGCGTGGCAGATCTCGCGCGCGGTGCCCGAATCGGAGTACCGCTGGCGTTGCCGTTTCGAGGACCGGGACGAGAGCGCCGCACCAGGCAGCTACCACGTGCGCGTGCGCCAGAAGAACGACCAGTGGGCCTGGAGCTCGCCCGTCTACCTGATCGACGAGGAGACGCCCCCGGCCTAGAGCTGGAACGCACTGCGGGTAGCTCCCCGGCCGCGACACGGCGGGTGCCGGAGGGATGAGCCCGAGCGCGCCACCCGAGGCGCCCGTCGGTCGCCCGCCCCTCGACGGCTCGTTCTGCAGCGCCTCCCTAGCTGGGTGCAGCGGGCGCGACCCCGCCGATGCGGAGCACCAGCTTGCCACGCGTGTGTCCCTGTTCGAGCTGGCGATGCGCGTCGGCCGCCGACCCGAGCGGCCAGGTGCGATCGACCACGGGCTCGATCTGCCCGGCGTCGACCCAACGTGCGACGTCCCGGAGCGGCGCGCCGTCGGGACGCACGAACACCAGGTGGTAGCGGGGCCACGCGCCTGCGGCGGCCCCCACGGCGTACCAGCCCACCTTCGCAAATCCCGCCGCCAGCGCCCCGGGCGAGGCTTCGGGGATCGACCGCTGCCGCGTGACGCCCGTCGCCTCCTCGAACGAGGAACCGGCGATCCGGATGTAGTGGGCTCCGGGTCCGAGCAGCCCGCTCGAGAGCGTGCGCGCCTCGTACAGGTGGCCGAAGGGATCGATCACCACGTCGCAGGGGCCGACCACGTCCTCGAAGCGCTCGTGGGTGTAGTCGACGACCGGATCGGCCCCGAGCGAGCCGAGCCAGTCAACGTTGCGACGGCTGCAGGTGGCGGCGACCCGCATGCCCAGCACCCGCCGGCAGTACTGCACGGCGAAGGTTCCGACGCCGCCCGATCCCCCCTGCACCAGCGCACGGCGGCCCTGGGTCCGGCCGCGCCACGCCCGCCGCACCGGCGCCATGGCCTGCACGACCGTGAGCGCCACGAGCGGGAGCGAGGCCGCGCCGACGTCGTCCACCCGCTCGGGGGCCGGGGCCGCGAGCGCCGAAGGGATCGAGGCGAGCTCGGCCGAGGCGCCCCAGCGGCTTCCGAGGAGTGGGAGCATCGCGTAGACCCGGTCGCCCTCGCGGAAGCCCGAGCCCTGCGGCGCATCGCGCACGATCCCGCACAGATCGGAGCCGGGAATGGTGGGCAGGGGATAGACCAGTCCGGGGAGCGCTGCGGAGCGGAGCTTGGCATCGACCGGGTTGATCCCGGCGGCGCGGACCTCGACCAGCAGCCGCTCGGGGCCGCGCGACGGCGCAGGCACCTCGCGAAGCACGAGGACCTCGGCCGGCCCGGGCCGATCGAAGACCACGGCCCGCATCCGGCGGCGCGCGTCGGGCTCGGGCTCGGGGAAGAAGCGCGACGGCGAGATCCGCCGAAGCAGCCCCCGCGCCCCTTCGACGAGCGCTCCCTGCACCCCGCCGCCGACCTGCTGCGGCTCGGCCCGCAGGCTAGCAGGCGGCCCGGGCCCGAGACCGGAGACGCGGGCGCGCATGTCCGAGGCGTCACGTCGCGGCGCGTCATACGGAATCATCG
>CAYYUT010000374.1:0-4196 GCA_964474935.1 uncultured Spirochaetales bacterium | reverse complement strand
GATCGAGCAGGTGGGACAGGTCGTCGCGCACCTCGTGCGCGCCCGGCTCGTCGAGCGCTTCGTCGAGTGAGAGGATGACCACGTCGAAGCGGCGGTTGCGCGCGCGGTCGGTCTCCGAACGATTCGGCACCAGGGGTCGAAAGGAGGCGTAGCCCGCGGCGCTGATCCGATCCGCGCGGATCTCGAAGTTCTCGACCAGATGACGGAGAACGTAGGTGGCCCGCGCGGTCGAGAGCTCCCAGTTGGACGGGAAGCGCTTGGAAGCGATGGGCTGGTCGTCGGTGTGTCCCTCGATCCGGATGGGGGAGTGCACGGTTTCGAGCACGGAGCCGATCCCGTCGACGATCGGGATGGCCTCTGGTGAGAGCCGGGAGCCGCCGGGAGGGAAGAACGCGTTCGCGGCCAGCGAGATCACGAAGCCCCGACGGTCGAGCCCGAGCTCCACCTTCTCTTCGAGCTCTTCGGGCTTGAGCAGCCGACCCAGGGTGCCCTGGAGCGCATCGCGCGCGGCCGCGAACTGTGGCGTGGCTGCCGCGGCCCGACGCAAGGCCACGTCGCGGGCGCGGGTCGCCGGCGCCGTGCCACCACCGCCTCCCGGCAGCGCCCGATCGAGCAGGATCGGCTGGCCTCCCACGGTCGTCTCGGCGAATGCCATCCGCACCCCGTCCGAGACGTTCTCGAGCTTTGTGAGGTCGACCGACGAGATGGCGTACATCACCACGAAGAACGCGAAGAGCAGGGTGATGAAGTCCGCGTAGGAGACGACCCATCGGTCGCGCAGCTCGCGCCTGCTGCGCTCAGCCCGACGACGCACGCAGCTCCCCGCCGACGGGGCCCGTCTCGCGAAGGAATGCGTTGAGGCGGTCGGCCACCGCGCTCGGGCTCTGACCGCCCTGGATGCCGACCGCACCTTCGATCACCATCTCGTGCAGGGTGCGGCGTCGTTCGACCAGCCGTTCGAGCTTGTGGGCGACGGGCAGGAGCAGGAGGTTGGCCGCGCCCACCCCGTAGACGGTGGCCACGAAGGCGACCGCGATGCCGGTGCCGAGCGCGTTCGGATCGGAGAGGTTCTCCATCACCCGGATCAGTCCGAGGACGGCACCGAGGATGCCGAGGGTGGGGGCGTAGCCGCCGGCGATCTCCCAGATCCGCGCGCCTGCCAGCTCGCGCTGGATCCGGACGTCGAGATCGATGCCGAGGATCTCGCGCAGAGCGGGCCCGTTCGTTCCGTCCACGACGTGCTGGATCGCCAGGCGGACGAAGGAATGCGGGTCGCGCTCGGCCGCGGCCTCGAGCGCGATGATGCCTTCCTTGCGTGCGGTCTGGGACATGGCGATGAGTCGGCGCGCGATCGCCTGGGGGTCCTCTCCGGAGGGCCGGAAGAGCCAGGCGAGCATCGCGATGCCACGGCGAAGCTCGGTCCCCGGCGTGGCCAGTAGGGTGGCGCCCGCAGTGCCGCCGAGCACGATCAGCGCGGCCGTCGGTTGGAGCAGGGCCTCCAGTCGGCCACCCTCGATGGCCTGGGCACCGAAGAGGGCCGCTGCGCCCACCAGGATTCCGAGAAGGGTCGCACGATCCACAGCCTCAGCCTTCCTCCAGGCCTTCGGGTCCCTGCCACGGGAAGCCCGCGATCCGACCTCGCCAGCTCGCGATCCGCCTCGTCACCTCATCGGGCGATTCGAGGACCCGGAGCTTGTCGCCGTTGGCGAACGACAGGAGGGTGTCGTGCACCACCTCGATGAAGGTGATCTGGTCGTCGTTCACCATGATCGGCGAACCATCGAGCTTCGTGAGCCAGATCATTCCGTACTCCGCGACCGGGGAGCCGTACCTAGAAGGAATCGAAGCCCCACACGAAGAGCGGCCAGGGCCGACCGAACGAGGCGCCGGGTCCGGCGTCCCGTGGGCACGAGCCCGACGCCGGGGGCCCCAGCAGGAGCTCGACTGCGCTCCGGCCGTCGAGTTCGACACTGCCCGCTGGGCCCTCGAATCGGAATCCAGCCCCCCGCGCCTCGAGCCGGGTGCCTCTCCTGCCTGGATCATCGGCCGCGAGGCGTTGCCACAGGAGCCCCGGATCGAGCAGCCGGACCAGTCCGAACGGGTCGGTCCGGGTGACGACGCCCGCCGCGCGTATCCTGGCCTCGGGCGCCTCGAGGGTCGGTCCGGTCATCCAGGCGATGCGGGAGCGTCGCCGCACGAAGTGACGCAGGAGCGCCAGAACGGCTTCGGGCTCGCCGGCCCATTCATGGACCACGTCCCGGAAGTCGTCGCCGCGTCCGCAGGCGGCGTAGGCCTCGGGGCGACCGCGGCGTCTCGCCACGAGGAGCGAGCAGTCCGGGGCCCGGGCGAGGCGTTCGAGATCGCCCGGCGCCCGGACGGCGTGCACACGGCGGCCGGCGTAGAGCGCTTCGAGGATCGGCCAGTCATCGCTTCGGGGCGAAGCCATCTCGAGCCCCGCCGGATCGGGCTCGCTCGCCAGGACGCTGCGACGATCGAGGAGATGGAGCCGCTGTGTCCCGGCCGGGTGGAACCCGAGGCGCGCGTAGAATGTCGGCTGGTCGCTCCAGAGCACCGCCAGCTCGGCCCCGCGCCGGTGGAGCTCTGCCACGCAGGCCTCGACGCAGGCGCTTCCGTGGCCGAGGCCCCGCACGGCCGGGTCCGTGTACACCAGGCTGATCATTCCGAGGCGGGTCGCCACGTCGCCGACCCGTACCTCGATCAGGCGACAGGCCGCGTGGGCCACGGGGCGGGCGTCCTGGAAGACGGCCCGGTGGGCCTGCGGATCCATCGGGTCGAGAACGGTCGGGTGTTCCCGCGCCAGACGTCCGCGTTCCCCCCGACGCAGAGCCGTGTCGAGCCATCCGAGCAACGCGGGAAGCTCGGACGGGCCGGGCGCTCGCGGCTGCGGCGCCTCCGGTCGTGCGAACACGTCGAAGGCGATCGCCGGCGCGGTGTCGGTGGCCATGCGAGAAGCGTGCTGCAAGTTCGATGCCTCTCGCTCGAGCACGCCTGCACGCGTGTTGCGGGTTCCAGACTGAAGCATGCCTTTCAGGCTGCACGGCCCATGGATGCAAGGGCCGCAGCACGGCGGCCCGCATCACGGCGCAAGCGACCGGCAACTCCGGGTCGGGCGTCGCGCCGCGCCATCCGGTCGCGCGGATCGGGTGCGCGCCGACTGCCGGCCTCCTGCGGGAAGCCTGCCAACTGGCACCTGGCTTGCACTCGGTCCTCGGCACCGACCGGTCGGCAGTCCGTTGGCAGGGCGGTGGCAGGCAGGGTGCTGGAACGGCTCAGCTCTGCCGGTCGATTGCCGATGGGGGCGACAAGGGAGGTCATCCGTACCAGCCGAACGCCACTCGAACATACGCAGCAGCACTGACCCGTCCAAGGAAGGACCGGGTTGGACCCACATGACCAAGGAGGAGGGGAAGTCGCATGGGTCTTCGCATCAATACCAACACCTCGTCGCTCAACGCGCAGCGAAACGTCGCAAACACGACGCTTCGTCTGGGGCGTTCACTGGAGCGACTGTCGTCGGGTCTCCGGATCAACCGGGCCGCCGACGACGCGGCGGGTCTCGCGCTCTCGGAGATCTTCCGGTCCGAGATCCGGAGCATTCAGCAGGCACAGAGGAACACGCTCGACGCCGTGTCGCTCGTCCAGGTGGCAGAAGGCGCGCTGGACGAGACCGGCTCCATCCTGATCCGGATGCGGGAGCTGGCGGTGCAGTCGGCGAACGGCACGTTCGCATCGGGGGAGCGGGCCCTGATCGATCAGGAGTTCCAGGACCTGATCTCGGAGATCAGCCGGATCGCCAACGTCACGAGCTTCAACGGGATCGACATCCTGGTGGACGGCGGCACCAGCATCACGTTCCAGGTGGGCGTGGATGCGACGTCGAACGACGTCCTGACCGTCTCGGGGGTTGCCGCGACGGCGGGCGCCATCGGCGTGTCGGGCCTGAACGTGCTCACGGCCGCGCAGGCCCAGTCGTCGCTGGCCGTGATCGACAGCGCGATCGCCCAGGTCGCCTCGCTGCGAGCGACCTTCGGTACCACCCAGAACCGTCTCGAGTCGACGGCGCGATCCCTGGCGATCGCTCTCGAGAACACCTCGGCGGCCGAGTCGCGCATCCGCGATGTCGACGTGGCCCAGGAGACGGCGAATCTGACTCGGAACCAGGTACTCCAGCAGGC
>CAYYUT010000373.1:0-4199 GCA_964474935.1 uncultured Spirochaetales bacterium | reverse complement strand
GCGCTACCGGCCGCGACGGCCGCGGCCGCGGCGGGGCGGCAGGGCAAGTTCTGGGAGATGCACGATCTGCTCTTCGAGAACCAGCGGAGTCTCGACGACGCCACCTTCAAGAAGCACGCGGAGTCGCTCGGCCTCGACGTCGCCCGGTTCGAGAAGGACTACGCGTCGACGGAGGTCGCCAAGCAGGTTGCGGACGACATGCGCGAGGCCCAGCGCCTCGGAGTGAGCGGAACCCCCGGCTTCTTCATCAACGGGAAGTTCCTCTCGGGCGCCCAGCCCTACGATCGTTTCAAGGCGATGGTCGAGGCCGAGCTCGAAGACCTGTCCTGAGCAGCTCCGCCGACGCAGCGACGCCGAGTTCGGGGGAGGGCGCCGAACGCGCGGGCCCGTGGGAACGCGGGCTCGCCCCCCTGCGAGCTCCCACGAGCGTCGCCGCGGTGGGCTTGGGGCGTCAGGCCGAGGGCGGACTCGACGGGGCGGCGAGAGCCGCCGCATCGGGCTTCTCCGGCTTCGCTACCCGCCCCTGACAGAAGGCGGGCGTCCATCCCCGGTAACAACGGAGCGGTCCGATCGGCTCCCGTCGGAGCTGCGCCACCATCGAGGTCGGCCGCAGCAGGCCGCCGTCGATCTTGTCGTCGTCGAGCTTCGCGATCTGGTCGATGAAGCGGCGGTCGCGCTCGTTGCCCGGGTCGAAGTTCGGTCCGAAGCGTTCGTCGAGGAACAGCTCCGCGACATTTCCGAAGCCGACGAAGACCTCGAACCCGAATCGCTGCTCGAGCTGGGCGAGCAGGTCCGGGTGCCCGGTGAGATCGCGCTCGTGGACCGCCGCGATGTGACCGTAGTGTTCGACCACCCGCTGTGACGCGTGATCGAACTTGTACCGGTCGGGCATGATGGGCCAGACGCGATCGATGATCTCGAGCGTCTCGGAGGTGCGTTCGTTGGCGATGCGTCCCGCGACGAAGAAGGCCCCGCGCGGTCCCACGGCTTCCGCCACCCCGTCGAGCACATCGGAGAGCGCGGCGATGCGACCGAGCGACTCGTTCGCCAGGCAGATCTCGACCGGCGAGTCGGGCACCCCGACCGCCGCGACGTCGGTGACCAGCTCGACGTGTTCCGCCACCCGCTCCTCGGCGGCCCTCTGCGCGGCGTCCCGGCGCATCTCGGCGTCGGGCTCGAGGCAGCGGATCCGGAAGTTCCGAAGGCCCGATTCGAGAGCGGCGCGCGCCACCTGGATCTCGAGCTCGCAGGCGCCCGGCGCGATCGAGAGCACCTCGTGCCGAACGTGCGGGGCGAGTCGGCAGACGCGGTCGAGCTCGCTCAACACCAACTCGTCGAAGCTTCGCGCGCCGCAGGCGCCGAGCTTGGTCTTGAGCTGCTGGCTCCGCCAGTAGCGGTCGATTGCCGGACGCCGCTCCCGGGGTGCCGGCGCGATCGCCGTCGCGCCCGGTTCGATGCCGTCCCCGCCCTCGAGACGGCGCCAGCCGCTCGCGAGCTCGGGAGCCGTCGTCACCGCGGGGTGCGGAGCCTCGGCGGGGGCCGCGGCGGAGCGCTCGCTCGGCGCGTCGGCCGCCCGCAACGGGCGCGCAGCGCCGTCGGCTGGTGTCCCGGCGGAGGGTGCCGTGGGGGCCGGAACCGGCTCGGAGGGCGGCTCGGGTGCCATTGGCGGCGACGGACTCCGGGATGGCGGCGGCGGGCTGGCCGGCTCGGGTACGGATTGCCCGCCGACCGGCGCGTCGGCCCGTCGGGCCGGATCACGCCGCAACCCGACCCGGCGATCCTGCATCGTGTCGAGCGCCCGGCGCACCTGGGCGAGCGCCTCGCTCATCGCCGCCGCCTCGCGATCCCGGAGCGTCGTCTCCTCGCGCGCTTCGTCGAGCTGGCGCGCCAGCGCGTCGGCCCGCGTCTGGCTCTCGTCGGCCGCAGCCCGTGCGGCGGCCGCCTCGGCGCGTTCCTCCTCCACGGCGCGTTCGTGTGCAGCGACGGCCTCGTCGCGTACGGCCAGCTCGCGTTCGAGCGCGATCCGTTCCTCTTCGCGATCCGCGGCTGTCCGCTGCGCCGCGGAGAGCTCCTCCTGGAGCTGGGCGTTCTCACGCTCGCGATCCCCGAGGTCGCCGAGCGCCTTGCCGAGGTTCTCACGCAGCACCGACACCTCGTCCGAGCGAGCGGCGAGCGAACGGCGCGCGAGCGCCAGGCCCTGTTCGAGCGCGGTGTTCTCGTCCTTGCGGACATCGAGCGTCTCGCGCGCCGATGCGAGATCGCGACGGACGAGCCGTAGGGCCTCGTCGCGTTCGGCGAGCTCGCCCCGTACCGTCTCGACCGCCGCCTCTGCACGCTCGAGGCCGCGGGCCTGGCGTCGGCTCTGCTCGTCGCTGCTGGCGCAACGCGCGCGCAGCGACTCGAGCTCCTCGTCGCGTGCGTCGCGCTGTCGACGCCACTCGTCGAGATCCTGTCGCAGGGACGAGGCCTCGGCCTCGCTCTGCTCGGCGAGCACAGCGGCGCGCGCGAGCGCGGCTTCCCGGTCGGCGAGCTCGGCGCGCAGGCGATCGAGCTCGCCGTGGCTCTCGCGCTGCCGTTCGGAGAGACCCAGGAAGTGCTCGTCCTGCTCCGCGATGCGCGCCTCGGCGTCTTCGAGCTCGCGCTTCACGCGACGATGGTCGCGCGACGCCCGTCGCGCGCGTTCCTCGTGCTCGCTGGCGGCGTGGGCGAGACGTTCGTTTTCCCGCGTCAGGCGCTCGATCTCGTCGCGTGCATCGGCGACGCGGTCGCCGTCGTGGCCGGCCGTGGCAAGCTCCTCGCGCAGCGTGCGGATCGTTTCGTCGCGCGCGGTCTGCTCTTCCTGCCGGCTCTGCCTCTCGCGCTCGAGCGATCGTGTGGCGTCGCCGAGTTCCCCGTCGAGGTGATGGATCCGCTCGCGGAGCGCGTCGAGCTCGCGCGCGAGCGCCGCGGTCTCGTCCCTCGACTCGACGAGCTCGGCCTCGAGTGCCTCGATCCGCGACGGGTCCTGTTCGCGCGCCCTCGCCGCGGCCTGCTCGCGTTCGTGGCGCTCTTCGAGATCCATGGCCTGCTGGAGCTGGCGGCGCAGGGCATCCCGCTCGGCCCGGCGACTCTCGAGGGCTTCGCGCAGCGCGCCGAGCTCGCCACGGAGCGTATCGAGACGGCTCTCGTCGGATGCCGGTGCGAGCGCCTCGCGCCCGCTCGCGGCGCCGGTCTCGGGTTCCGTCGCCGGCACCTTTGACCGCTCCTCGTCGATCGGCCCGCTCGTGGCCGCTGCGTGGGCGACGGCGTCGGGCTCGGTCGACCCGTCGGGCTCGGTCTCGTTCCCACCGGATCGGTTCTCGTCCGGACCCGGCGGCGTGCGGGTCGACGAACGACGGGTCGTCGCGCGGCGCTTCCGCGTCCTGGGCCGTGCCTGCTGGGCGTCGTCGGGGTCGTCGCCGGCCGTCTTCGCTTGCGCGCTCTCCGAGGAGTCTTCGCCCTTCGAATCGGTGCGGGCAGAAGTCTGGCTTCGACTGCGCGCGGGCCGTTTCGATCTGGGCGCTGTCTGCGTCGCCGGCTCGGGCGCGGCGTCCTCGGTCGACGCGTCCTGTCCCGTCGCGGCCGCCGTCGGCGACTCGTCGGAGGGGCTCGCCTCGGTCGGCCGCTCGCAGTCGGGCTCGGAGTCCTTCGCGGCGGCCGTCTTCCGGTCCTTCGACGGCCGCTTGCTCGCGCGCGGCTTGCGCCTGGCGCTCCCCTTCGTCGAGGAACGGCTGCGTGCCTTGGACGGCGTCGACGAGGTGGCTTCCGTCTCGGCTGTCGAGGGTGCGTCGGTCGAGGCCTCGACGGCCTCATCGGCGGCCTTCGCGCGTCGGCTCTCGGAAGCCGTCCGCTTCGCGCTGCGCGCGCGGCTCGGCGTCGCAGCGCTGCTGGCGGGTTTCGCCCGCGTGCGTCCGGCCCCCGTGGCCCGGGTCCTGGTCGACCGCTTCGCGGAGGTCTTGCGGGTCGCCCCGGTGGCAGTCTTCGTGGTCGTTCTCGAGCGCCTGGGGGTCTCGGCCATGTCGACTCCTCGGGTCGGGGATTTCCCCGACCCGCTGCGTATCGGCCGGGGGCCGATTCCGCTTGAGCCGGAACCGTTTCCGTCCTCGGGCTGCGCGCGCCTGGGGTCTCCAGCGCCCGTCCGGGGAAACCACGAATCCGGATTCGAGGGGATCGTGGCGATC
>CAYYUT010000372.1:0-4209 GCA_964474935.1 uncultured Spirochaetales bacterium | reverse complement strand
GCGGAGTGGTGGGCCTGAATCTCGTGATCGCCCCGCTCTGGCACTTCGGCGGAAGCCGGCTCGGGGTCAACTACGCCTTC
Organism: uncultured Spirochaetales bacterium; assembly: GCA_964474935.1. Classification (GTDB taxonomy): domain Bacteria; phylum Myxococcota_A; class UBA9160; order UBA9160; family JAFDDA01; genus CAYYUT01. The sequence continues at coordinate 4,129 of CAYYUT010000372.1, read as the reverse complement.
AACGAGCGGATCAGCAAGGCCAACGTGCTGGTCGAGAACGGCGCCGCCTACGATTGCCTGATCTTCGGAAGCTCTCGCGCGACGCTCCTCGACCCGAACCGGATCGCCGGGCACGACTGCTTCAACCTCGCCGTCTCACAGCTCACGATCGACGATCTGCGCGCGATTCCGCCCTTCGCCGCGGCCTTCACGTCGGACGTGCGGCTCGTGATCGTAGGAGTCGATGGCTATCTCTTCTCGGAAGCGGCCGGCAGCACGAGCCGGTCGATTCCCGACTTCATCACCCGGCGCGAGGCGCCGGCCCCGGCCCTTCCGAGCTACCTGTCGCTCGACGTGCTGCGCTTCTCGATCCGCACGCTGCGGGGACAGCCCCCGAACGGACGCTTCTACGACGAGCGGCTGGTGGCGGGCGTGGTGCCCGACGCCGGTCGCTTCGAGCCTCCCGAGCGGCTCCCCGTGAGCGCCCGCAAGGGGGGCGTAGGGAGCTTCACGCCCTTGCCGCTCGGCCCCTTCGACGATCGTCATCCCGAGGTGTTCGAGTCGCTCCGGCGGCTCTTCCCGGAGGCCCGGGTCGTTGGCTACGTCCCTCCGCTCAACGCCTGGTACGTCGCATCGCTCGAGCTCGCCGGCGCGCTCGACGGCTACCTCGACGCCATGCTCGACACGGCCCGGTTCTTCGACGCCTTCTACGACTTCTCGGCGCCCTCCCCGGTGACGCGCGATCCGGCGGCGACCTACGACGGCCAGCACTACTACCCTCGGGTGAACGCCCGGGTGGCGGAGGTGCTGAACGGGGAGACGAGCGATCTCGCCCTCGCCGTACACGAGATCGATCCCCGCGCCTACCGGGAAGCGTTCCGGGCGCAGGTGGTGGCCTTCCTCGAGGCAGAGGCCCCGCGGCAAGCGGCCGCGGCGCGCGCCCGGGTGGCGACGGGAGCGATCGGGAACGGATCGAGATAGCGCGGGCTAGCGGCGGGGGTCGGCGAGGGCAGTCGCCTCGCGCGCACCGGCGTCGGCCTCCGCACGGACCACGGCCCGCTCGAAGCGCTCGACGGCCCGGCCGAGATCGTACTGGGCCGCCGTCTCGAAGGCGGCATCGGAGCAGGCCTTCCAGCGCGAGGCGTCGGCGGTGAGCTCCGTCACCCGTTCGACCATGCCAGCGGCGTCGCCCAACTCGACGAGGAACCCGTTGCGTCCGTCCCGGACGAAGTCCTCGGGCCCCCCGCAGCGTGTGGATACGGCGGGACAGCGGCAGGCCATGGCCTCGAGGGGGGGCAGGCCGAAGCCCTCGGTGGTGCTCGTACACAGCCAGGCGTCGCACGAGGCGTAGGTCGCGACGATGCGGACCTGGGGCGGACGCTCGAGACACTCGATCGACGCGGGAAGGCTGCGGGCGAGCGACGGCGCGACGTCGCCGAAGCTCACGAACTCGAAGGGCCGCCCGGACGCCTCGAGCCGGCGCACCACCTCGATCGCCATCCCGGGGCCCTTCCACGCCTTGTGCGAGAAGAGGAACCCGACCCGGGGCACCCGGTTCATGGGACGCTCGGGCGCCTGGAAGAGATCGAGGTCGATCCCGTTCGGGACCAGGATCGCCGAGTCGTCGCCGAAGCGGTCGCGCGAGAGATCCTGGAGCCACCGGGAGATGACGATCTTCGCGAGCGGCATGCGCCAGGTCTCGTCCACGGCCTCCGCATCCCCGGTGTGCGCCTCATAGTGCTGGATGAAGTAGAGCTTCTCGCCCTTGGCGGGCGGCAGGTCACGCACGGCCTTCGCGGTCGACCAGTGGGTCGCCAGGACCCGGTCCGCGTCGGGGAGGTGCCTCGCCAACGTGTCCTCGCGAACCTCGAGGATCCGGCCGCGGAAGTCGTCGAGATGGTCGCGCCCGGCCGTCCGACGGCGGCGCTCGACGAACGAGCGCAGGCGACGGAGCGGGTGGCGCGGGGCGGGCCGATGCCAGTAGGCGATCGTCACGTCGTGGCCACGATCGACCAGGCCGTTCGCGTAGGTCGCGATCACCCGGTTGCCCCCGGCGAGGCCTCGTCCGCACAGAACGAAGGTGATGCGCATGGATGCCTCTCCAGACAATCGCCCGATGGTAGCGACGGACGGCCAACGGGTCGGCCGATCGGTTGGCTCGCCGGGTCGGGCTTCGCTCCTTCCACAGGCAGACGGGACGCAACGAACCGGCATCGCGATGGAACACCGGCGGCGTGAGAGCGCGCCGTGCTTCGGAGTCGCCTCGAGGGCCCTCCGGGTGACGATCGCCTGGCGTGAGCCGACCGCGCGGGATGCGAAGCAGAGCTCCTGCGGCAACGTGCAGGGTGTGGCGCGAGTCCCGTGTCGGACGCCGCACGAGTGTGCGTCAGATCGATGGCTCGTCGCGGTCGCACCGTCGACCGCGACTAGCGTGCGGACGGAAGCTGCGCTTTCGTGACGTGGCGAGTGGGCTGCGGTCAGCGCGGATGGGTGCCCGAGCCGGCCCACACCGGGCTCTTCTCGAGGAGCCGCACGGCGAAGCGCGCCACCTTTTGGCGACTCTCGGTTACCTAGAAGGAGGCGGAACGCCCAGGATCGACCCATGCCCGGCGACGGTGGAGGTCTCTGGCTCCGACCTCGAGATGCTGCCCGTCGATGCAGCGGCGGCCACCGGCAACGGCGGCCCCGGGTCTGGGGCCCCAGGGAGAGCGACCCGTGCGATGGGCACCGGGCATCCAGGGTCGCCGGGTCGTGCCGAGCCGACCGTTCGGAGCACGATCGGCGCGATGAACGGTCGCGATCGGGGTGCTGGAACGGGTCGGGTCCATGGAGATCATCGGGACGCTCGGAGTGCGGGTGGAGCGTCGGATTCGGCAGCTGGGAACGCAGGCGCTCGCGCGGCAGGGGTAGATACACCGTGACCTCGACTCGAACGCGGACATTCGGATGGTGGTGGCTCGCGATCTTGGTCGCCTGCGCCCTGGCGCGGCCGGCCTTCGCCGTCGACGTGCTCTTCGTCTCGGGCGGCGCGCCGTCGACGCAGGACGCGGTTCCCATCGCCCGGCTCGAGAGCCTGGGGCACACCGTCACCGTGGTCGAGGACCGTTCGCTTCCGGCGAATCCGACGGTCACCCAGGACCTCGTGGTCGTCTCGTCGACGGTCCGGTCCGGCCGGGTCGGCGACAAGTTCCTCTTCACGCCCGTTCCCCTGATCACCTGGGAGGCGTGGATCTTCGACGACCTCGACATGACGGGTCCCCAGGCGGGCGTCGACTACGGCGCCAGCGCCCCCACCCAGTTGCTCGAAGTGGTCGCCGCGCACCCCCTGGCCGCCGGCCTCGCGGGCCTGGTCCAGGTGACCACCACCGACCAGGCCGGGCACTTCGGGGTACCGACGTCCTCGGCCGTCGTGGTGGCCACGCCGGTCGGCGATCCCGGACGGGCCGCCGTGTTCGCCTACGAGGCCGGCGATCCGCTCGTCGGCCTGACCGCGCCGGCGCGCCGGGTCGGGTTCTTCCTCGACGACGGCTCGGCCGCCACCTGGAGCGCCGACGGCGAGGCGCTCTTCGACGCCGCCGTGGCCTGGGCGATCGCCCCGCTCGAGAACCAACCCCCGATCGTCTCGGCCGGCGGCGACGCCCCCGCGTTCCGCGGTGTGGCGACGACCGTCCCGGGCCTCGTCGACGACGACGCCGTGTCGCTTCCGCTGACGGTGACGTGGTCGAAGCTGTCGGGTCCGGGCGAGGTCGTGTTCTCCGATCCCACGAGCGCGGTCACCGACGTCACCTTCGGGACGGTCGGCAGCTACGTGATCGAGCTGGTGGCCGACGACGGCGAGTTCTCGGTCTCGGACACCGCGACCTACACCGTGGGCGAGCCGCCTCCCAACGAGGCCCCCGTGGTGACGGCGGGCGATGGAAGCGCCTTCGTCGGGATCCCGGTGGCCCTCGAGGGCGAGGTCGTCGACGACGGCATCGCCGGGCCCCTCACGGTTGCCTGGACGCCGATCTCCGGGCCCGGGACGGCAACGATCGCAGCGCCGACCCAGGCCTCGACCTCCGCCACCTTCGACGCCGCCGGAACCTATGCGCTCGAGCTCTCCGCCGACGACACCGAGTTCGTCGCGACGGCGGTGGCGACCTTCGTGGTG
>CAYYUT010000371.1:0-4210 GCA_964474935.1 uncultured Spirochaetales bacterium | reverse complement strand
GAGCGTCAGGTTGCGGACCTGAAGGTCGCACGTTCGAGTCGTGCCGGGCGCGCCAGGGAAGCCGCTTCGAACACCCCCGATCAGTCTGATTTGCCTCCAGTGGACGTACCCAGCTGGCGGGTCCCGTCCATGGGTGGACGATGGGGCGCAACCATCCCGATCGTCACCGATGTGGCATTCCGTCTCGCGCGGCGCTCCGGCCGTGGCCGGAGCGCGCAAGAGGGCCCCCCCAACGCGCCCCCAGGGTGGCACGTCCGCTGCCTCCCATCTTCCGGATGGGCCCCGAAGCCCTTGCGCCGTTCGCAGTCGGCCGAGCGCGCATGGAGTGGCATGCGCTCGATCCCGACGCGGTCGCCGAGGCCCTCGGAACGTCGCTCGGCGGACTCAGCGACGATGAAGCCGAGGGCAGGCTCGCGCACTTCGGTCCGAATCGGCTGCAGCCGCCCCCCGCGCCCTCGCGCTGGCGCATCCTCCTCCGCCAGTTCAAGAGCCCCCTGATCTACGTGCTGATGGCCGCGGCCGTCGTCGCGCTGGCCCTCGGCGAAGGCTCGGATGCCGGCTTCATCGGTGCGGTGCTCGTCCTGAATGCGGTGATCGGATACGCGAACGAGTACCGAGCCGAGCGCGACGTCCAGGCCCTGCATCGTCTGGTGCGGGCTCGGGCGCGCGTGCGTCGCAGCCGGCGCGCCCTCGACATCGATGGCGAGCGCGTGGTGCCGGGCGACCTCCTGCTGCTCGAGAGCGGCGCGCGGGTCGCGGCCGACGTCCGGCTGCTCGACACCCAGGGACTGCGGGTCGACGAGTCGCTGCTCACCGGGGAGTCGCTTCCGGTGGACAAGGAAGAGGCGGTCGAGGTGCCGCGCGCGACGCCACTCGCCGAGCGACGCAACATGGTGTTCGCCGGGAGCATGGTGGCCTCGGGGCGCGGCATCGGGATGGTGGTCGCGACCGGCCTCGGTACCGAGGTCGGCGCGATCGCGGGCGAACTCGCCTCGATCGAGCGCGAGCCCACGCCGCTGCTCCAGCGCATCGAGCGCTTCGCGCGTGTGATCGGCGTCGTCACCTGCGCGGTGGCCGTGCTCCTCGTGGGGCTGGGATTCGCGCAGGGCCAACCGATCGGCGAGGTACTTCTCGGCGCGGTGGCGCTGGCCGTATCCGCCATTCCCGAGGGATTGCCCATCGCGCTCACGGTCGCGCTGGCCGTCGCGGTCTCGCGCATGGCGCGGCGCCGGGTGGTGGTGCGACAGCTCCCGGCCGTCGAGGGTCTCGGGAGCTGCGGCGTGATCGCCACCGACAAGACCGGGACGCTCACGCGCAACGAACTCACGGTGGAACGCGTGTTGGTCGGCCCCGACGAGCTCGAGGCCACGGGGCTCGGCTACGCGCCCGAGGGCGACCTGCTCGACGAAGGCAAGCCGGTGCTGCTGGGGGAGCAGCCGCGGCTCTTCCGACTGCTGCGGACCGCATGCCTCGCCAACGAGGCGAGCCTGGTTCACCGGCAGGGAGAGACGGCGTCGGACGATCCGTCCTGGGAGTGGTCGGGCGACCCGACCGACGTGGCGCTCCTCTCGCTCGCGATCAAGGCCGGCTGCGATCCTCTCGCGCACCGCGAGGTGCACCGCAATCTGGCCGTGCTCCCGTTCGAGCCCGAGCGCCGCTACGCGGCGAGCTTCCACGCGGCCGAGCACGGCGGCCTCACCTGCGTGAAGGGGGCGCCCGAGCGGGTGCTCGAGATGTGCGGCTTCGAGGGGGAGGATGCGTCGGGCGGGCGTCGCCCGCTCGACCGGGACCGTGCATTGGCTGCGGTGGAGCGGCTGATGCGGCGGGGCTATCGCGTTCTCGCCATCGCCGAGGCCGAGACGCCCAGGCCCGCCGACCCCGATCGTCCGCCCATCGAGCCCGCCGGCCTCGTGTTCCTCGGGTTCGTGGCGATGACCGATCCGCCTCGCGCGGGCGTTCCCGATGCGCTCGTCCGCTGCCGGCGCGCGGGTGTTCGGGTCGTGATGGTGACGGGCGACCATGCCACCACCGCCGCCTCGATCGCCGACCGCATCGGCCTGGCCCCGGCCGGAGCGGACGTCCTGCAGGGAACGGAGATCGCCGCGCTCGACGACGAGGCGCTCGCCCACCGCGTGGCCGATGTCGCCGTCGTGGCGCGGGCCACGCCGAAAGACAAGCTCCGGGTGGTGGGTGCCTGGCAGCGCCGGGGGGCGCTGATCGCCGTCACGGGCGACGGGGTGAACGACGCGCCGGCCCTCCGCCAGGCCAACCTCGGCGTGGCGATGGGCCGCGCGGGCACCGACGTCGCCCGCGAGGCCGCCGATCTCGTGATCACGGACGACGACTTCGCGAGCATCGTCGCGGGGATCGAGGAGGGGCGCGTCGCCTACGACAACGTGCGCAAGGCGACCTACCTGCTCGTCTCCACGGGCCTCGGCGAGGTGGTGCTGGTCGCCAGCACCCTCGCCATCGGGTTCCCGATCCCCTTCACGGCGGTGCAGCTCCTGTGGCTCAACCTGGTGACCAACGGGATCCAGGACGTCGCGCTGGCCTTCGAGTCGGGCGAGCCCGACGTGCTCGACCGTCGCCCGCGTCCCCCGCGCGAGCGCATCTTCGACCGGCTGATGATCGGCCGGACGCTGTTGGCCGGTGCGGTGTTCGGGGGGATCGGGCTCGCGTGGTGGTTCACCTGGATGGCTCGCGGGGTGCCGGTGGAGGAGGCCCGCAACCTCATGGTCCAGCTCTTCGTGCTCTTCGAGATCTTCCACATCGGGAACTCGCGCTCGGAGCGGATCTCGATCTTCCGCCTGAGCCCCCTTCGCAATCCGGTGCTCCTGCTGGGCACGCTCTTCGCGCTCGGCGTCCATGCGACGGCGCTCTACACCCCGTTCTTCCAGGGCCTTCTCGGCGTCGCGCCTCTCGAGCTTCGCCAGTGGCTCGAACTGGCCGCCACCGCCGCGGTGATCGTGGTCGCGATGGAGCTGCAGAAGCTCTGGCTCGGCCGTCGCCGCCAGACCTGAGCCGGCCGGCCATCCGTGGCGAGATGGACCACGGGCCCCGTCCGAGGTGGGACGAGGCCCGTGGTGTCGCCCAGGAGGTACGCGGCGCGTGGGTCTCATGCCAGAGGAGAGAGCACTCCCTGCGTCCGCCGCGTGAATGCGCCAGGTCTGCCTCGGACCGCTTCCGGAGAGAAAGCGCGAGACAGCGGACGCCCTTGGGCGACGATCTCATCCATCGAGAATCCGTCCGACGCGTTCGTTCGGCGCGTCGCACGATGCGACGCGCGCCCCTCTCCCGCGTCTGGCGATCAGACTACGCGACTCCCGATGGACGCAGGGAGGAGATCGCGGGCCAAGACCGTTGCAATCGTGTGGAGCCCGGCGGGGACGCGTGGAAAAGGCTCCGGCGCACGCGAGGCGGCTCGCTCCCGCCCCGTCCTCACGGCGATCACAACCGTGCTACGGCTCGAGGGGAGCCCGTGCGCTCGTCTCCGCCAGGGCCTGCGCGATCCCCGACCAGCCGATCAGCAGGCGTCGCCTGCAGCCGGCCGGCTCGAATCCCATCTCGAGCACCTGCTCCTCGATGTGGGGAAGATGGAGAGCGCCCCAGGGAACGATGATGCGCCGATACTCGTCGAGGGCGGTCCGAAGCTCCTGCACCAGGTGCACGTTCCGTCGATCGAGGAGATCCTCGAAGAAGACCTCCCAACGCTCGGGGTGCTCGGCGTAACGCTCCGAGAGCGCCTGGAAGGCTTCGAGGGGATCGTCGCTTCGCCAGGCGCCCCAGACGTCGTCGAGCCAGGCGCGCGTATGGGGGTGGAACTCGCTGAGGTCGATGTCGGCGTGGCGCACGTCGGCCCAGCGCTCGTCCCCGGGAGGCTCGGCCTCCTCGAAGAAGACGTCGATCCCGCCCTGCGAGGTGAGGCCGAGGCTCTCCGCCACGGGCCCGTACGAAGGCTCCACCGCGAGCAGGCCCTCGCGGTCGCTCACGCCCTCGGCCAGCACCACGGTCGATTCTCCGGCAAAGCTCTCGTAGAGCGAGTCGTAGGCATCGGCCTCGCCGATGTGGACCATGCCGATCAGCCGGATCTCCTGCCCGTCACGCTGGTAGCGGCAGTCGGCCTGCGAGACGCCCTGGGTATCGAGCCGGACGAAGCCGGCCGTGCACCGCGCGCTCCTGCTGGCATTGACCGCCCTCTTGTCCCTGACGC
>CAYYUT010000370.1:0-4240 GCA_964474935.1 uncultured Spirochaetales bacterium | reverse complement strand
TTCTCGTTCAACGTGAAGGGCGGGCGCTGCGAGTCGTGCCAGGGCGACGGCGCCCTCCGCGTGGAGATGCACTTCCTGCCCGACCTGTTCGTCACCTGCGAGGTCTGCGGCGGGCGGCGCTACAACCGCGAGACCCTCGAGATCCGCTACAAGGATCGCACGATCGCCGACCTGCTCGAGATGTCGGTGGAAGAGGCGCTCGGCCTGCTCGAGAACGTGGGTGCGGTGCGTCGACCGCTCGCAACCCTGCGTGACGTGGGGCTCGGCTACCTGCACCTCGGGCAGCCGGCCACCACCCTCTCGGGCGGCGAGGCCCAGCGCATCAAGCTGGCCCGCGAGCTCGCCCGCAAGAACACGGGCAGCACGCTCTACCTGCTCGACGAGCCCACGACCGGTCTCCACTTCGCGGACGTGGCGCAGCTGCTCGACGTGCTCGGGCAGCTCGTCGAGCGTGGCAACACGGTCGTCGTGATCGAGCACCATCTCGGTGTGGTGCAGGCGGCGGACTGGGTGATCGACCTCGGACCGGAGGGTGGCGAGAAGGGCGGCGAGATCGTGGTCGAGGGGACCCCCGAGACGCTGGCGGCGACGCCGGAGAGCCACACGGGGCGCGCGCTCGCAGCGGCCCTGGGCGTGGGCCCCGGCCGGCCGCGCGCCAGGCGGCGTCGGCGCTGAGGCGCGTGCCTCGGGGTCCACGCGTCGTGCGGGAGCCCAGACGGGGATGGCGACCGCGCCTTCCCGACCGCCGCACCGCTTCGACCGAACCCCGACCAGGTTGCGACCCGGTTGCCCCCGGGTGGGCTCAGGCGACGGGCTCGCGCAGACGGGATCCGAGCCGGGCCTCGATCTGCCCGAGCGCCTCGGCGACGACCGCGTCCGGCGCCGCGGCAGCGTCGATCCGCACGACGTAGTCGCGGTCCAGCCGGGCGTAGATCGCGGCCACCTGCGCGAGGAAGGCGGCGTCCTCGAAGGCGGGCTCGGCGCTTCCGCCCCGCGTGGCCGCGCGGGCCAGACCCTGACGGGGATCGAGGCGGAGCAAGATCGCGAGGTCCGGCACCGGGAACCGCTTCTCGCACTCGGCCAGGATCGCGTCGGCGTCGAGGCCGCGCGCACCCTGATAGGCCACGCTCGAGAGCGCGTAGCGGTCGGTCAGGACGATCCGGCCGGCGGCCAGTGCCGGTTCGATCACGTGCTCGACGTGCTCGGCGCGGTCGCGCATGAACCATTCGAGCTCTTCGGCGGGGGCCACCCGTTCGTTCGAGCCGGCCATGTGCCGGATCTTCCGGCCGGTGGGGCCGTCCGTCGGCTCGCGGGTGGCCACCACGTCGTGCCCGCGCGCCCGCAGCGCCGCCACGAGCCCCGCCGCCAGGCGGCTCTTGCCCGCACCGTCGATGCCCTCGAGTGCGATCAGTATCCCGCGTTCCACGCGCGTCCCGGGGCCCGAGCTTCACCCGGGTCGCGACGACGCCCGGTCGCGATCCGGAAAAGCGAGACCGAAGAAAGACTTGAAGGCGCCGAGCGGGCAGGGTCGCGCGTGGCACGACCCTTGCTCAACCAGGAGCGACGCCGCGAGGCGTTGCCCGCCACCGCCCCTCTAACGGGACCGGGGGCCAGCGGGCTCCGGAGGCACCGGGCGGGAGCTTGGTTGCGGCGCGAGATGAACAAAATGGGGTGAGGCTCGCGTCGTGCTCCCGTCCGGTGTCTCTCTCGGGCCCTTCCCGCTCGTCGGCGGGATCGGGCCCGACCTCCGGAACCTACGGGATGACCAGGATGCCGACCACGAGACCGTAGATCGCGATCGACTCGATGAAGGCCATGGCGAGGATGAAGTAGAGGAACATGCTGCCGGCCGCACCCGGATTGCGCGCGATGCCCGCCGTGGTGTTGCCCGCCGCCAGGCCCTGCCCGAGACCGCAGCCGAGACCGGCGAGGCCCACGGCGATACCGGCGCCGAGCGCGTAGGTGTAGTCGACCGCCGCCGCCTCGTCCGCGGCGAACGCCACCGCCGGTGCCAGCAGGATGGCCACGGTCCACAACAGGAAGCTTACGAACTTACGCATCGATTCCATCTCCTTTCCGAGAAGGGCGGTCTGTCGCGACCGCCAGAGTGTCGAGAAACGAACCCCTTCAGTGTCCCGTCTCCTGGGACAGGGCACTAGTGGGGCTCCTCCAAGGCCGACCCGATGTAGGTCATCGTCAGCAAGGTGAAGACGAACGCCTGGATCACGGCCACCAGGCTACCGAGGCCGAGGAATGCCACCGGCACCAGGAATGGCGCCAGCCCCAGCCAGGTCGCCACCACGAGGTGATCCGCGTACATGTTCGCGAGCAGCCGGATCGAGAGCGTCAGCATGCGCGCGAAGTGGAGCGGAAGCTCGAGGGGGAGGAAGAAGAAGAAGAGCACCGGGAAGTGGTACTTCCGGCCGCCGATCGAGAGGTCGAAGCTCGGCCCGCAGAACTGCAGGATGTAGCGATGCTTGTGCCGGGCGATCCCCACCGCGTTGTAGACCAGGAACGAGATGATCGCCCACGCCCAGGTGGTGGTCGGGAAGCTCGTCGCTCCGCCGAGGGCGGGAATCAGGCCCATCAGGTTCGAGAGCACGATGAACAGGAAGAGCGTGACGATCAGCGGCATGAAGCGACGCCACTCGTTCCCGATGATGTCCTTGGAGAGACCCGCGATCGATTCGACCAGCAGCTCGAGCGAATTGCGAATGGTGAAGCCGGCATCCGGCACGAGACCACCGTCGCCCGCGGCGGCCAGCTGACGCCGCATCACAACGCCCGAGAGCATCAGGAGCAGACCCGCCAGGATGGCGGCTTGAATGACGGACGGCACGCCGGTGGCGCCCTCGATCATCGAGTAGAGGTTGGTGGCGGCGATCATTCTTCGTCGTCCTCGTCGCTCGGCTCCGCTTCACGCGCGAGCCACGGATTCCAGAGGTCCCAACTCGGGTCGTCGGCCGGCAGCGGCTCGGCGTCGGGATCGATCGGCGGGCGCGCACGCCAGCCTCCGACGACGGCCGCCGGAAGGATCATCGAGAGACCCACCAACAGGCCGACCGGCTCGGCCCCGGCCCGGATCGCCACGAACAGGACGCCTGCGAGCATGGCGAGGCGCAGGCCGAACAGCGCCGACCAGACGGGGTTCGCCCCGATCTCGCCGGCGAACATGTGCGACGCGCCGCGCGCCATGGTGCGGAAGTTCAGGCCCTCGACGACGGCGCCGAGCGCCACGCTCGCCGCGAACCAGGGCGACACCAGTGCGGCGGAGGCCACGACGGCGCTCGTCGAGAAGACGACGTTCGCCTGCTCGATGGGTCGGGCCTTGTCCATGAAATGCATGATGGTCACGAAGCCTGGTCCCGGTCGCCCGGCCGGGTCGAAGCACCGACCGGTGTGTCTGTCGTCTGCATCGCGTGCAGCCGCGCGGCCGCCATGGCCGCCTCCCTCTCTACCTGGCGCTGGTACCGAACCATCCGGAGCACGCACGATCCGAAGCCCACCACCGACCCGACCACCAGGAAGACGACCCCGGTGTCGAAGCGGATGTCGGCCCAGAGGCCGACGAGGATCGAGATGGCCAGCGCCGCGACCGCCTCGAACCCGGCCTGGTAGCCCGCCGCAAAGGGCTTGATCCTGAAGCGCTCGATCCTGAACTTTGCGATGGCAGGCCCCGTACGAGCTCCGGCGGCGGGGCGCCCGGCCCCGGACGGCGCCGCCGTCCGTCGCGGACGTCCCCCACCGTGGACGATTCCGGGAAGCCGCCGAAAGGCGGCGCGCATACTAGCAGGGAGCTGGAGAACCCGCCCCCGTGGCAGGGGGCGCGTCGGCTCGCCCATGGCGGCAGCGGGAAGGCCATCGGCACACCATGCACGAGGCGGGTCGGGGGACCTTGCGGCGCCGCTTCCTCGCCTGTGTCGCGACGCAGACGGGTGGTGCTCCACCGGTTCGGAGGCAGTGGGCCTCCGGATGGGCCTTGCCGAGCGGCGCCCTGCCTACCGAACCCGGGACGCGGCCTGCATGGCGATCCGGGCAGCCTCGAGCGTGCGGTCGATGTCCTTGGGGCGATGCGAGATCGAGACGAAGCCGGCCTCGAAGGGCGACGGCGCCAGGTAGACCCCCTGCTCGAGCATCGATGCGAAGAAGGCCCGAAACCGGTCGGCGTCGGCCTTGCGGGCATCCTCGAAGCTGCGGACGGGACCGGGATGGAAGAAGAAGCCGAAGAAGCTCGGCATCT
>CAYYUT010000369.1:0-4256 GCA_964474935.1 uncultured Spirochaetales bacterium | reverse complement strand
GATCAAGAAGCACCCGGAGATCGGGGCGAAGATCCTCGAGCCCGTCGACTTCCTGAAGGACGTCGTACCGTGCGTCCGCCACCACCACGAGTGGTACGACGGATCGCAGCGCGGCTATCCGCATCGTCTTCGCGGCGACCAGATCCCCCTGCCTTCGCGCGTGATCCTGGTGGCCGACACCGTCGAGGCGATGACGGCCGATCGGCCCTACCGCAAGGGGCTCCCGCTCGAACGTGTACTGACCGAGATCCACAAGTACTCGGGCAGTCAGTTCGACCCGACCGTGGCGCAGGCGATGCTCCGCCTGCTCGAACGCGAGGGAAAGAGCTTCATCAAGCGCGATCAGAGATTCGACATCTACGAGTTCATCGAAGGCTGATCCATGAAGCCGAACGACGATCGCCCGATCCAGGAGCCCTCGGTGTCTGCCCTCGTGCTGGATGCCGACCCGAACCTCGCCCGCGAGCCGCGACTGCTGGCCGATCCGCGCTTCCTGGGGATCCTGCACTTCGAGATGTCCCAGAAGGTCGGCGAGGCCGACGCGGCGGGAGCCCTGCTCCAGCTCGGCTTCCTACGCGGCCTACGCGACGCCCTACGCCTCGTCGACAGCACCCTGGAAGGCTCTCCGACCCAGGCCTTCCGGCCCATGGCGCCGTTGCTCGCCGCCGACCTGCGAATGACCACGGCCCACGACGGGCTCGAGGTGGCCGGGCGCTGGCCCGATCGGGCCGAGGCCGAGGCCCGACTGGGAACGATGGGACCGAGCCAGCAGCCCGCCTGCTTCGCCAGCGCCGGATACACGTCGGGCTGGCTCTCGGGCCTCCAGCAGCTCGACATCCTCGCGCTCGAGACCTCGTGCTCGACCTGTGGCACCGCCGGATGCCGCTTCGTCGCGCGCGAGGCCCGGGCATGGCGCGGGCGGTGCGACCGGCGCGCCTGCGACCTGCTGCGCTTCCTTCCCTTCGACGAGCTGCGCGCCCACGTCGCCCGCGAAGCGACCGCTGCTCCGCCGAGCACTGTCGCGGAGTCGACGGTCGGCCCGCCGGTGGTCCACGTGTGGGGCCCCGTGATGATCGTCCCCTTCACGGGAAGCGACGAGTCGCTCCGGGCGGTCGAGCTCATCGGCTGCGACCCCGAGGCCCGCGAGGTGACCACCGTGATCGTGGACTTCGGAGGCTCGACGATCGACGACGCCTTCGGGGCGGTGGCGCTCGAGCGGACCCTCGACGCGATCGAGGGCTGGGGCGCGGAGGCCGTCGTCACCGGCCTGTGCGAGCGGACCGAACGCGTCGTGCACGACCTCGAGCGGCCGCTGCTGCTCGTCCGGAAGAGCCTCCCGGAGGCGATCGCCACGGCCTTCCAGGTCGTCGACGCGCAGCGCAGCCCCGTCTAGTGATCTGTTCTGGAGGTTCGGCGTCTGTGTCGGCGTGCCTCTCGCACGAGCGCGAGCGCACCGAGGGTGTGGCGGCGGACCGTTGGCAAGGCCCGCGGCCGAGGCATGGCATCGTCCCGCCGCAGGGAGCGGACCGCTGCCAGCGACGCGAAGACACGTCCGTATGCGGGCGAATCCCTGGAACGGGACGCTAGGCCCGAGGAGCCGCTGGTGGAAGAGCGAGGCGAGCTTCGAGAGACCCCGCTGGCGCGCGTGCTGATCGAGCTCTGGCGCCGGCGATTCGTCGGCGCGCTGCGGCTCGCCCGCGACCGCTGCGAGAAACGGGTCTGGTTCCGCGAAGGAACGCCCGTGTTCTCGGAATCGAATCTCGCGAGCGAGAGCCTCGGCGTGCAGCTCCTCGACCAGGAGCGGATCACGCGCGAAGACTACTCGCGGGTCGTCGAACACGTGGGCCGCCATCGTGTGAAGGAAGGGGTCGCGCTCCTCGCCCTCGAGCTGCTCGACCCGAAGTCCCTCTTCCTCGCACTCAAGGAGCAGGTCCGCCGCCGTGTCCTCGACTGCTTCGGCTGGGTCGACGGGCACTGGGAGATCGAGGCCGATCGCGAGGTGGACGCCGACGTCCAGGCCTTTCGGGTCGATCCCTGCGTGCTGGTCCGTGACGGACTCACCCTGCATTGGAGCCCCGATCGGATCCTGGCGGACCTGGGCGCCAAGCTGAATCTCTTCCCGCACCGCACCGACCGCTTCGAGCGACTGGTCGAGCGCATCGCCGACGACCCATCGCTCGATCGGTTCTGCGCATCGGTGGACGGTTTCCGTCCGTTCGGTGCGGCCCTGCCGGGCTCGCTGGCAGCGGACGTGTTGGCCACGGCCTGGGTGCTCGCCGAGACCGGGGCCGTCGATTTCCGGGATCGCTCCGTGGGCGACGAGAAGGAGGATCCGCCGGGCGTCGAGCGCGAGCCCGAGCCCGACGTGGTGGTGGCCGAGATGCCCCACCCGGCCGCGGTGACGGCCGGGCGAGAGCGCGCCCGTGCGGGCGAGGGGTCGACGTCGCCACCGAAGAACACCGGCGACGACGCCCTTCGGCGCGAGGTGCTCGAAGCCCACGCCGACATGGCCGCGCGCGACCACTACGAGATGCTCGGAATCGCACGGGACGCGAGCGGCGGCGACGTGAAGCGCGCCTACTTCAAGCTCGCCAAGCGGCTGCACCCGGATTCGGTGGCCCGCGCGGGTCTCGAGGATCTGAGGCGCGAGTCGACCGAGCTCTTCGCCCGCATCGGTCGCGCCTACGAGGTGCTGAGCGATCCGGGCAAGCGCGAGGCCTACGACGCGGACGAGTCGTCCCCCGCGAGCATGGCCGACGCCGAACGGGCGGCACAGGCCGAGGGACTCTTCCGCAAGGGCGAGATCCTGCTCCGCGCCGGCAACTTCGCGGGCGCGCTCCAGTTCCTGCGCCCCTGCGTCGAGATCTGGCCGGAAGAGGCCGACTATCGACTGGCCCTGGGCTGGGCCCTCTACAAGAAGGCCCCCCCGGATCCTCAGGCCGCCCGCCCGCACATCGAGAAGGCCCGCGAGCTCAAGCCCGACGATCCGGTGGTGATCTTCCGGCTCGGGATGGTGCTCCGCAGCCTGGGCGAGGACTCGGAGGCGGCCGAGCTGTTGGCCAAGGCGCGCTCGCTCGATCCGAAGCTCAAATAGGCGGACGCGGGTCGTTCGGATCGTGGGCACCACCGCGGGCCCCGGCCCCGAGGAGAGCGCGCGCGCGGGCATCGGGCACGATCGTCAGCGCGGGGCTCGCGCGGAGCACCCGGCGCACCCGCACCAGCACCAGGCCGTACTCGCTGCCCCCCGCGTCGCGCCAGAAGATGCGTCCGTGGAGATCGCCCACCCGTACGAAGGGACCGTCGAGACCCTCCACCGCCGCACGAACCCGCATGCGATCGACCCAGATCGTGGCACCGGGATCGACGGCCACCCGATCGAGCACCAGACCGTTGGGAAGCGCGTAGAGCGCTCCGAGCGAAGCGTCCTGCCAGGCGTCTCCCTCGCGTACCCGACGACCCACCGGGGTCGTGTGCCGCGCGTCGAACGCCATGATCCCCGTCCCGAAGCGCGCGTGGCCCTGGAAGCCCAGCGCATGTCCGAGTTCGTGGAGCCAGACACCGGTGGTCTGGTCGGCGAGGGCGCGCTCGCGGGCGGGCGTGAGCCGCTCGGCGCTCCGGCGTACCACCTGGATCGACGCCGAAGCGAGACGCGCCGCGATCCGTCGGGAAGGCCGATCGGGGTCGGGCCACGACTCGAGACGGCAGTCGGCCACGGTGTTCCCGAAGCCCGACCCGAAGCCGGCCTGGGCGGCCTCGATGAACTCGACCCGGATGGCGGCATCGTGCGGCGCCGTGCGCACGAACCGGATGCCGAGCCCTGCCTGCTCCCACGCGGCGAGGGCCGCTTCGAAGGTCGATTCCTCGACGGCCGTGGCGGCGATGGGGAACGAAATCGTCACGGGGGTGTCGTCGGGCCAGCGGCAGAGGAAGAGACTCGCCACCCCCTCGGACGGCCACACGTAGGGCGTCGTGTCCTCGAGTCGGTTCCGCCGCCAGACGTCGAGACGGTCGGCGTGAGGGGCGAGCGCTGCCTCCCATCGGGTCGTGCACCCGATCGGCACCCCCGCCAGCAGCACGGCGAGGGTCCGGATGGCGACGTTGCGCACCGTCGGCGGCCCTGCCCGGCCGGGTCTGCCGAGCCCACGAGCAGGGGCGGCTATCCGAGCACCTCGAACGGGAGCACCGCCGTGGCCGATCCGCTCACCACCGTCTCGCCGTGCTGGTTCAGGGCCACCACGTCGAGGTCGACCTCGCCG
>CAYYUT010000368.1:0-4263 GCA_964474935.1 uncultured Spirochaetales bacterium | reverse complement strand
CCTGCACGTAGTCCTTCGTGTCCTTGGCCACGCTGTCGCGGCCCGAGAGCACGTCCCGGTAGAGATTGCTGATGCGGAGCTTCGGGAGCCCGTCCTCGTTGAGCTGGATGTGGAACTCGTCACCGATCTTGTAGACGTGGATGTCGGGAGTGATGTAGATCGGGTCCTCGCCCCCGAACCCACGGCCCGGCTTGGGCTCGAGGTGCCCGATGACCCGGCTCGCGGCCGTCACCTGCTCGATCGGGACGGACAGCGCGCGGGCGATCGAGCGGAAGTCGCGCTTGGTGAGCGCCGCGAGGTGCTCGTCCACGATCTGGCGCACCAGGGGGTCGTCGATCCGGTGCGCGTCGATCTGGAGCAGCAGGCATTCGCGCAGATCGCGGGATCCGACGCCCACCGGGTCGAAGCCCTGCACCGTCACGAGGGCTTCTGCGATGCGTTCGACGGGGTGGCCCGATTGGGCCGAGATCTCCTCGATCGACGCCTGCAGATAGCCATCGTCGTCGATGTTCCCGATCACCCAGGTGGCGGCCGATGCGATCTCCTCCGAGACCGCCGACAAGGTCAGCTGCCAGTCGAGGTGGTCGGCGAGGCTCTCCGCCTGGGTGAGCGTCCCCTCGAGCGAGCGGCGCTCGTCGTCTTCGCGTCCCGACGAGAGGCCGGTCTGTGGATAGGCATCCATGTAGTTCTGCCAGTCGATGTCCGCGATCTTCTCGGCGTCGCTCGGCTCGCGCTCGGTCTGCGAGGGATCGGCGGCCGGCTCCTGCCCCGGGGTCTCGACCTCGGGTGTCACGGTCGCCGAGTCGGCGTTGCGCGGCTCGTCGTCGACCTCGAGTCCCTCCTCGAGGATGGGGTTCTCCTGCAGCTCCTGCTGGACCACGTTCTGGAGCTCGAGCCGCGAGAGCTGGAGCAGCTTGATGGCCTGCTGCAGCTGGGGGGTCATCACCAGCTGCTGGCTGAGCCTCAGTTCCTGTTTGATCTCGAGTGCCACGGCGCCTTCTAGTTCAGCTTGAAGTTCTCGCCCAGATAGATCTCGCGGACCGTCGGATCGGCGGCGATCTCCGATGGCGGTCCGTGCCGCACGATCGCGCCGTCCTTGATGATGTAGGCCCGATCACAGATCGAGAGGGTCTCCCGGACGTTGTGATCGGTCACCACCACTCCGATCCCGCGCGCCTTCAGCTGGTCGACGATCTTCTGGATGTCGATCACCGCGATCGGGTCGATCCCCGAGAACGGCTCGTCGAGGAGCATGAACTTCGGCTCCAGCACCAGGGCGCGACTGATCTCCACGCGCCTGCGCTCGCCTCCCGAGAGCAGGTCGCCTCGCAAGTGCCTCTTATCGGTCAGTCCGAGCTCGCCCAGAAGGGCCGCGAGTCGCTCGCGCCGTTGCGCAGGATTCGACTCGACCGTCTCCAGAATGGCCTCGATGTTTTGCTCCACGGAGAGCTTGCGAAACACCGAGGGCTCCTGGGGCAGATAGGTGATCCCGAGCCGGGCGCGGCGATACATCGGGAGATGCGTGATCTCGGTCTCGCCGAGGTAGATCCGGCCCGCCGTGGGACGGATCGCTCCGACGACCGAATTGAAAGTGGTGGTCTTGCCGGCCCCGTTCGGGCCCAGCAGGCCGACCACCTCGCCCGCCATGCACTCGAAGTCGATCCCGCGGACGGCGTCGCGATCGCCGTACTTCTTGCGCAGTCCGACCACCCCGAGCGTGGCGGGACGGCTCACGGGCAGCTCCCGCTCTCTCCGCCGATCATGGCCGAGACCCGCCCATTGCCACGGTTCTTCACGAAGATCTTGTCGGTCTCGAGGTCCCAGTCGATGCGGGGCCCGCGGGTCCAGTCGACCTTCTGGCCCTTCTTCTGACACAGCTCGGCGGGCTCACCGATGCAGATCACCCGCTGCTCCTCGCGCAGGTAGGTCATCTCGCGGCAGCGTGCCGCCCCGACCTCGCGCGTCATCAGGACGTTGCCCGTGGCGACCAGCTTTTCGGGATTGCTCTGTCCAGGGGGATAGTAGGCGTCGAGGCGGTCCGACGTCAGGCGCACGTCGTCCTGGGTAGCGACGACGTCGTCGGTGAAGATGAAGTGTCGCTGGCCATCCGACTGGTCGAACTCGAGCTGCTCGGAGTCGATCCGGATCGGCCCGTTGCTCGTGGAGAAGAGGGTTCCGCCCCCGCTCGCCCCGCTGCCGTTCTCCGATCGGCTCGAGGCGGCAGCGGCCACCGGCGCCGGCACCGTCGCGTCGAGTGTGCGCAGGTCGGCGAGCATCTGGTCGGCGAGCTCGGTGAGCGCACCCCCTGCTTCGTCGCCGGCCGAGGTCTCGGTGACGTAGGTGCCGACGACCGCGCCGTCGGACCCCGAACGAAGCTGGGCGTCGATGGAATAGCGGGCTCCGAGACGCGTGACGCTGCCCACCACGATTCCAGCCACCCCCGAGCGGCTCGCCCAGGCCTGCACGGCCTGCGCCTCGGGACGCGCCTCGGCGGGGGCCCCCAGGTTCTGGGGATCCACCACCGGATCGACCCCGGCCGCGAGAAAGCGCTTCGCCAGCAGGAGGGCGAAATCGGGGATGTCGGAATCGGGAACCGCGCGCGTGTCGAAGGCCGCCACGGCCACGCCGGTGCGCGACTCGGCCGCCGGCGCGAGCTCGGGCGTCGCGAGAAGCGCGAGAGCAACCAGCAGGATCGAACGCCAATCGATTCGCATCACCTTCAATCCTCCACGGTGGCCTGGCGCATTTCCATGCGACCTTCGCGGACGTGGTAGCGGAAGCCGACGCCGCGGTAGAGCGTGCCATCGGGGTCGACGATCGCGACGGGCGCATCGCTGGCGACGAGGCGCTCGGCATGGTCGAAGTTGGCCCAGGTGGTGGAGAAGCGGTAGCCGTCGCCCGTCGTGCCGCGCACGTTGCCCTCGGCGAAGAAGTCGTTGGTGGAGAGATGGAGCAGGGCGCGGTCACAGGTCATCAGCAGGGTCGTCTCGCCTCCCGTACCGGCTGCGTCCATGGTCACCACCTCCAGATGCGCCTGGTCGTCGGCCAGCTCGACCCGGGCCCGCAGCGCTTCGAGCACCACGTCCTTCGTTCCCGCCTCGCTTCCCACGTAGGTCATCTCGTGGAGGAAGAGAGGCTCGGCCGTGCCGGCCCCGGACGCCATGAGCACGAACCAGCCCCCGATCAGGCCCGCGAGCCCGAACCGTCGGCGGCGGCATGGGGATGTCCGGCGCGGCGGACCCGGACGCGATTCGAACGGTTTCTGGGTCCGCGCCAGCATTGATGCAATAACCATACCCGCACGGCCTGACTCGAACAAGGGAGCCGCCCGGATCGGGGCCGGCCCCCGCGACCGAGGCGGGTCGGTGAGGCGAAGCCCTGTCGCGAGGCTCAGGTTTCGTTGTGACCGAAGAGTGTCCTGAACGGCTCGCGCGACCCGACCCAGTGGGCCGGCCGGAGGATCAGGAAGTCGAGGATCACCCCGATCGGATGGAGCGCGTAGGCGACGATCCGGACCGGATGCCCGGCGCGCTCGCGCTCGTACTCGTCGGCCGAAGCCGGGGGTGCGGCAGCGAGACCCAGCGTCAGCACCACCGCCAGCGCCAGAGCAGAGCGGCGCCATCGCGCTCGGCGGCTGCGGGAGGACCTCTCGGTGGAACGAGGGGCGGGAAGCCGGGGAGCGGGCATGGGCATCGGAAGACCTCCTCGAGACGCCGTTGGGCGTCGATTCACCGGCAGCCAGACCAAGCAATCCCGTCTCGGACGGCCGATCGGGCCGACGTCGGACGCCCTCCCCTCATCGGCCGGCCGGGCGCCGGGCGAGAGAGGCGAACGAAGCGCGAGGACGCGCTCCCGTGGGCCTGACGAGGCCGACGGCAGACACGACCCGGCAGCCGAGGCGTCCGGGAACGCCTGGGCGCTGCGACGGGCCAACCACCGAGACGCGACGGCGTTGCGGTGATGGGCTGCAAGTCGATGTGACACCCCGGGGCCAGTCGCGAGTCGCCACGACTTGCGACGCGTCGCGAATCAACCGCATCGAGGGTAGCGACGCCGCAGGGCGCGTCACCGGCCCCGAGGGGCGAATCGATGGTGACCCAGGCAGGATTCGCACCTGCGACCTCTTGCTCCGGAGGCAAGCGCTCTATCCAGCTGAGCTACTGGGCCCTCGATCCAGGCCGTCGGGTCGCCGGGAGCGTGTCGGTGGAGCGGAACTGGTGGGACGCACTGGGCTCGAACCAGTGACCTCCGCCGTGTGAAGGC
>CAYYUT010000367.1:2536-4273 GCA_964474935.1 uncultured Spirochaetales bacterium | reverse complement strand
GCGGCGCAGTCGCACGAGCGGGGTCTTGCCGATCAGACGGGTGACGTCTTCTGCGATCTTCATGGGGTTCCTCCGGTAGCGGTTGTGGGGCGCGTCTCTGCGATGGCGGGCCGAGGCCCGGGGATCCTCCCGGGCGGCCAATCGGATTCCGTGCCGCCCCTCGGCCTGGTGCGGCCTACGGGCCCGGCGGAGCGAGCTTCGCGTAGTCGAGGGAGAGCCAGACCTCGGGCTGCATCCGGTAGAGCCAGTTGTCGACGGCGTCGCCGCTGCTCTCGACGTAGACGTTGCCGAGCTCCTCGCCGACGTAGCGCCAGGCCATGGGCCGGCGGTCGGCGTCGAGGTCGGCTGGCCGCATCTCGACGATCGGCCCCTCGACCGTCACATAGCGATACGGCATCTCCTCCTGCTGAGCGACCAGGCTGAAACGGCCGGCTGCCTCCAGCGCCACCCCCTTCCTCGACCTGCGCTCCGTGACGACGGATAGGCCCTTCTCGGGCGTGTAGACGTACCAGACGGGTGCAGCCAGAGGGGCGCGATCGTGGCGCTCGATGCTGATGACGCCCACATGCACACCCGCGAGGAAGTCTCTGCGCTCGCGCTCGGTCATCGCCAACGGTCCCGCCATCTTCAGTCCTCCCGATCCGGATGGACGCCCTGTGGAGGCGCCTCGAAGGCGTGTCCAACCCGCCGGAGCCTCTCCGCGAGCTCCTCGATCTCGTCGGAATCGAGAGCCGACTCGAAGACCCGATTGATTCGTTCGAAGGCCCTCCCGGCTTCTCGCCACGCGCTACGCCCCGCCGCGCTCAGGCTCAAGCGCCACGCCCGGGCATCCTCGGGGTCGGGCTTGCGCAGCAACAAGTCCCGATCGAGCAGCCGGGAGACCATCCCGGTGACCGCCGAACGGTGCAGGCCGAGGCGATCTGCGACCCGCCGCTGGCTCACGGGCTCCTCGTCGGATACCGCGGCGAGGACCGCTGCCTGGGCGGTGGTGATCCCGGCTGCGTCGAGCAGCGCGCGATCGGCGGCCTTCTGCACGCGATGCGCCGTGAGCTGGAGCCTGTGGTAGAGGCGCACCTTCTGGGCCGACCTTCGGGCCGACCTTCGGGCCGACATGGATCTCTGTCCTCCGACACCGCGGCTCGCTGCGCCCCGGCTCTGGCAAAATAGTTGAGATATGAACGAAATGGCAACCCCGACTCCCGGTTGTCGAGGCCGGGGTCCAGGCCGGGGAGGTCTCGTGGGAACGATCGAGGTTCGGGCGCAGGTTCCCTCGCCGCGCATGGCTTGGCAGCCCTGGATGGCCATCCTGCTCCGCTGGACCCGCACCCGGGCGGAGGATGCCACTGCCGGCGCGGAGGCCGGAAACCCTTCGACCCCGCGTCTGGTGGAGCATCGGGATGCACGCAGTTCCATGCCGGGGCCGTGGCGACCACCCCCCGATCCGCCGAGGTCTCTCCGACTCCCGGCGACCGCCCTGGCGACCGTCTGGTCGATGGCTTCGAGGCGACCCGCGAGCGTCGGAGTGCCCGAGCCGGGCTCCGGCCGCCGCACTTCCTCGGGATGATCCGCTGAGGGAGCCGACTCCCGGCGGTCTCGACCCGCGCCACGTCTGCCCGCTGGCGGGGCATCGTTTCATCAACGAAACCAACCCCTTGCGGGGCTGCTGGCCGTCCGTGGGACTGCCCCTTGCCGCCCTCGACGCGCTTCCCGACGTCGTTCGCGACGCGCCGTCGAGAC
>CAYYUT010000367.1:0-2526 GCA_964474935.1 uncultured Spirochaetales bacterium | reverse complement strand
GGAGGGGGAGACCCATGGGTTCCGTCGACGTACCGGTGCTGATCGTCGGCGGGGGCGGTGCGGGGCTGAGTGCATCTCTGCTTCTGTCGGGTCTCGGTGTCGAGACGCTCCTGGTCAGCGCCCGCCCCGAAACCTCGGATCTTCCAAAGGCGCACGTCCTCAATCAGCGAACGATGGAGATCCTGCGCGACGTGGGCGTCGCCGCCGCGATCTACGAGCGCGGGACGCCGCCCGAGCAGATGCAGGCCACGGGATGGTACGCGGGCTTCGCAGGTGGCCACCCGCACTCGGGTCGGCGCATCGCGCGCCTGGAGACCTGGGGTGCGGGCTACACCGACACCGACTGGATCGATGCCAGCCCCTGTGCGACGACCAACCTTCCTCAGATCCGACTCGAGCCGATCCTGAAGCAGCAGGCCGAGAAGCGGGCGCCGGGTTGCATCCGCTTCGGTCACGAGGTGGTCGCTCTCGACCAGGACGGAAGGGGTGTGACGGCGACGGTGCGCGACGTCGCCAGCGACGCCGAGTATCGCGTGCGCTCCCGCTACCTCCTGGGCTGCGACGCCGGCCGTACGGTCGGACCCGCGCTGGGTATCGAGATGGTGGGCCCGCGCCATCTCGCTCAGGAGGTCTCTATCCACATGACCGCCGATCTGTCCCGCTGGGCGCGAGACCCGGACGTGCTCATCCGGTGGATCTGGCTGCCGGACTCCGGCCGGCTCTGTGTCCTCGTGCCCATGGGACCCGAAGAGTGGGGGCCCGAATCGGAGGAGTGGGTCTTCCATCTGAACTATCCCACGGACGAGCCGCGGGCGCGCGACGACGCGACGATCGAGGCGGACATGCGCACCGCGCTCGGAATCGGCGATCACCCGGCCCGGATCCACAAGATCACCCGGTGGTCGCTCGAGGGGGTCGTCGCTGCGCGCCTGCAGGCCGGTCGGGTCTTCCTGCTCGGCGACGCGGCGCACAGGCACCCGCCGACCGGGGGGCTGGGCCTCAGCAGTGCGATCCAGGACGCTCACAATCTCTGCTGGAAGCTCGGGGCGGTGTTGGCGGGGCAGGCATCGGAGTCGCTGCTCGCGACCTACGAGCCGGAACGCAAGCCCGTCGTCCAGCGCAACGTCCAGCGCTCGGTCGAGAACGCGATGAACCAGACCGGCATCGCGCGCGCTCTCGGCATCCAGCCAGGCGTAACGACGGCCGAGAACTGGACGGGAGTGGACCGCTTCTTTTCTGGCGACCCGGACGACGAGCCGTTTCGTCGCTCGGTCATTCGTGCCGTCGCGTCCCAGTCGATGGAGTTTCGGGAGCACAACGTGGAATACGGCTATGCCTACCGCTCTTCGGCCGTCGTCCCGGACGGCACACCGCCGCCGGAGTCCGTCGATCCGATCCGCGTCTACCAGCCGACCACCCGACCCGGCCACCCACTCCCCCACGCCTGGATCGACGACTACGCGCAGCATCGGATCTCGACCCTGGATCTCGTGAAGCCCGGGCGTTTCCTTCTCATCGCGGGCGAGCAGGGAAGGGACTGGGTGGCGGCAGCCCGGCGGGTGCGGGACCGGCTCGCCGTGCCGCTCGACGCCGCGCGCATCGGGCACGAGGATGGAGACCTCCTCGATCCCCGCTGCCAGTGGATCCAGCGTCGCGAGGTGGGCCCCGAAGGGGCGCTCCTCGTACGCCCCGACCGCTTCGTGGCCTGGCGCAGCAGCGGCAAGGCCGCGGACCCCGTCACGACGCTCTCCATGGCCTTGGAGACGATCCTCCACGGCCGCCGCATCGAGGACACTCCGCGATGACGACGAAGGCGGCGGCCGAGCCCGAGGCGGATCGCCTGGGGCGGGAGGCCTTCATCAACCTGTTCCTGGCAGCCACCCGGTTCACCGACCAGGTGGAAGAGGTCTGCCGGGCCGAGGGCATCACGATGTCGCACTACGTCGTGCTCTGGGTCGTCTGCCTCTCCGACGAAGGCGCCGGTGTCCCGATGCGCGCCGTCGCCGACGGGCTGCTGACGCGCGCCGCGGACGCGACCCGACTCGTGGATCGGCTCACCGCCGAGGGCTACACCCTTCGCCAGAGCTCCGAGGCCGACCGTCGAGTCGTCCTCGTCCGTCCGACCCGGTCGGGGCGCTCCCTCTTCCAGCGCATCACGAGGCGCGTCAAGGCGCTCCACCGGGACCAGTGGGGTCCCCTCTCCCTGCCCGAGCTCCGCGAGCTGCTACGGCTCCTCGTCAAGGCCCTCTGGGGCGAGCAGGGTGACCGGGTCCCCCATCCACTCGAGCTGAGACCGCCGACGAGCAGGTAGAGAGCGGGGGCGCGCCCATCCGCGGCGCCCCCGCGGTGCGAATCGACCCGTTTCCGCGTCGTATCTGCGACTGCGGGAGCAAGGAGGACCGAGGACATGAAGGTGATCGACATCGACTCGCACTACATCGAGCCCTTCGACTGGCTCGACCAGGTCGACAGCCCCCTGGCCGACGAGGTGGACTGGTCCTATGCAGTGGCGGCCCTCATGACCGG
>CAYYUT010000366.1:0-4275 GCA_964474935.1 uncultured Spirochaetales bacterium | reverse complement strand
CAGGAGGTGCTCGAGTTTCGAGAACGTCGCCAGCGGGGCGGTGAACGCGGTCGGATCCTGGGGCTCGAGCGGATCCTGGTTCTCGAGCTGGGCGATCAGCATCTGGAGGAAGTCGTCCGTGCTGACGGTGGTCTGGCTCTCCGCCGCAGCGGTGGCCACCTCTTCGTTGGCCGTGAGTCCGGCGATCGATTCGGGAAGCATGCTCGACTCCTTGCCGCCGCGGCGGCCCCGTCGCTAGATCCTGAGGTCCACGCCACCGCGTCCGCTGCGACGACCTGTGGCATCGGCGAGCGCCAGCGCCTGTGCGACCGATCCGCCCTCGCCGACCCCGTCGACGGGGTCGCCCGCCACCCGCTCGCGGATGCGGTAGCCGCGCCCGAGGCGTCCGAGTCGCCGCCGGCATCCCCGCCGGAGCCGTCCGCGAACTCGTCGGCACGCGCCCGGGCCTCCTGTCGCGCCTCCTCGTTCGGAGAACGGTGCGAGACGTCGAACCCTTCCATCCGCAGATCGCGGGAGGCGAGGGCATCGGAGAGCTGGTCGCGCCCGCCCTCGACGATCATCTGGGCTGCGGCCTCGCGCGCCACCACCGACACGTCGACCGAGTTGCCGCGCACCGTCACCTGCAAGCTGAGCTCGCCGAGGTTCGGCGGATTGAGTCGCAGGCGCGCGCGCCCACCGCCCTGCTCGGCCAGTCGTTCGACCTGCATGGCGAGGACCTCGGGGGCCGCACTCGCCGGCACCCGGAGCTCGGGCGACCCGACCGGAACTCCCGGCGTGGCCTCAGCGACGGCGGCCGGCGGGGCCAGCGTCGTGGTTTCAGTGCCGTCCGTCGGTGCGAGCGCGAAGCCGGGATGGCCAGCGCCCGATGCGGGGCTGCCCGAGAGCCGGGCGAGTGCGCGGGCCGTCTGGGCATCGAGCGATCCGTCGCCCGTCTGCGCGTCGGCACCGCCCTGCGAGGCGGAGTCACCGGCAGCCGGGCCGCGCAGGACGTCGTCGACGGCCCGAGCCAGCTCCGAGCTCCGGGACGACGCGCTCGCGATGCCGGGTCCGTCGCGTCGCGGGCCGGCCGGGTTCTGCTCGATGAAATCGGCCAGGCTCCGCGCGCGGGTCGGCTCGCCGGGAGCAGGCTGCGCGAGCTGGGCGTCGGCCGCTGCCGCCCGCGCCGGATCCCGGATCTCGGACGCCGCGGTCGGATCGGCCTGAAGGCTCGGAGAGCGAAGCGCATCGACCAGGCTCCCGGCCGCGCGGGCTGGGCCTCCCGCCGTCGCGCGGGCATCGCCCGATGTCGGCATCGACGCGGCGGCCGCCGTCGGCGCCGGCTCCGTCCGCCCGGTTGCCGGGGTGGCTCGCGTCGTCCCCGCGAGCTCGGCCAACGTGGCATCGCGCCCGCGAGCGTCGAGACCCCGGGCCCCATCCCGCGCGGTCCGCTCGGCGCCTTCCGCCAGAGGCCCGCGGGCGGCCGCATCGCTCCGAGCCGCGTCGCTCTCGGCCACCCGGCTACGCTCGGCCCGGGCATTCGCCCCGCCGCGCGACGACGCGTCGGCCCGTGATCCGGGCTGCGACCGGGCCGCCGCCTCGGCGTCGCGCGGGCGTGACGCATCGCGTGTGGCCCCGGCGTCCCCGGACACCTCGGCCGCCGTCCTCTCCCGCTCGGGCCCGGAGTCCCGCTCGCGCGTCGACTCGCGCTTCGGCGCGCGCGGCGCGTCGAGCCGGTTCGAGAGCTCGCGCTCGAATCCGTCCCCCTCGGAGGCGCCCGACGCGCGGTCGGATCCACGCCCGCCGGGCGTCTCGTCCAGGATCTGCTGTACGGCTTCTACGTTCATCGTGTCCCGCCCTCTTCTTCATCGTCCGGTCTCAGCTCGAGGGGTCGTGCCACACGTCGACTCACGTCGACCGCATCGTCGCGGGTCATCACGGCGAGAACGGCGGCACCGTCCTTGCTCTTCATGCCCGTGACGATCGAGGTCGCCAGGTCCGGATCCAGCTTCTCGAGCAGCGGCGCCGCGGCCTCGGGAGGCATCTCGGCGTAGAGCTTCGAGAGCTTCTTGATGCGCTCGGGGTCCTGCCCCTCCCATTCGCGGATGCGCGACTCGATCGCCTTCCGGATCTCTTCGAGTTCGGCGAGCCGTTCGGAGAGCTGTGCCTCGATGGCATCCACACTCTGCTCGCGCTCGCCCACCTCGCGCTCCCGACGTTCGAGCGCGATCTCCCGCTCGCGCACGTCGTTGAGCAACCGGGTCATGTTGGCTTCGTCGAGCTCGTTCGCCCGCGACCCGGAGGCCGGCAAGAGACCGAGCGACAGGCCCAGGAGGATCGCCAGGACGCTGCGGCAGCCGCTCATGCGACCTCCCGGCGAGGCTTGTGGCGTCGGGATGCGACCTCGTCGAGCTCGGCCTGAAGGCGACGCTCCTGCTCGAGACGATGCGCGGCGAGCGCACGCTCCCGCAGGACCTCGATGGCGCGTACGCCCGTGTGTGCCTCGAGCACCTCGGAGCGCGCTTCGACGACCCGGGCGTCGAGCGCCGCGAGCGCGGCGCCGTCACGCGCGATCGCCTGCTGGAGGCGATCGATCCCGACCTGCGCCTCCTGCCACTCGCCGGCCTTCATTCCGGCGCGCATCCGGTCGCAGATGTGCTCGCTCTCGCGGGCGAGCCGCTCGCGGCCCGTCTCGAGCCTCGCCGCCAGTCGATCGCGCTCCTGCCGGGTCCATGCGAGCGCCAGCCGCTTCTGCTCGAGCGTGTGGCGTCGCACCGAGAGCACCGGATCGAGACGGAATCGGAAGCGCTTCACGAGGCACCTCCGTGGAGGATCCGGGCGAGGTCCACGATCGACTCGTCGCGCGTACTGTGCTCTTCCGGAGCCTGGCGCAGGAACTGCTGCAGCGGGGCCTCGAGCTTGCGCGCCTGGTCGATCGCAGGGTCGCTGCCTTCGACGTAGGCCCCGATCGAGATCAGGTCCTCGGCGCGTCGATAGGTCGCGAGCGACTGCCGCGCGAGCTGGGCCAACTGCCGCTCCTGCGGGCTCGCGACGTCGGTCATCACACGCGAGACGCTCGCCAGCACGTCGATGGCCGGGAACTGACCGCGCTCGGCGATCGCACGCGAGAGCACGATGTGCCCGTCGAGCGCTGCCCGGGCGCCGTCGGCGACCGGCTCGTTGGGATCGTCGCCCTCGACGAGGACCGTGTAGATCCCGGTGATGCTGCCCCCGCCAGAGGCGGTTCCGGCCCGCTCGACCAGCCGGGGGAGCTCGCTCCAGACCGATGGGGTGTAGCCGCGCGTGGTGGGCGGCTCGCCCACCGCGAGCCCGATCTCGCGCTGCGCGAGACAGAAGCGGGTGAGCGAATCCATCATCAGGAGGACGTGGCGGCCGTTCGCGCGGAACGACTCGGCGATCGCGGTCGCGGTGTGGGCCGCGCGCATCCGGAGGAGCGGCGCCTCGTCGCCGGTCGCCACCACCACGACGGAACGCGAGAGCGCCTCGCCGAGATCGCGCTCGAGGAAGTCGCGCACCTCGCGTCCCCGCTCGCCCACGAGCGCGATGACGTTGACATCGGCCGCCGTGTGGCGCGCCACCTGTCCGAGCAGGGTCGACTTGCCGACCCCCGAGCCCGCGAAGATGCCCACGCGGGCGCCACGACCCAGCGTGAGCAGGGTGTCGATGGCGCGCACACCGAGCTCGAGCGGAGCGTGGATGCGCTCGCGACCCAGGGGATGCGCCGGGCTCTGATAGAGCGGCGTCTCCTCACCGAGATCCATGCGGGCGCCACCGTCGATCGGACGTCCGAGACCGTTCAGGATGCGCCCGAGGCAGCGGTCGCCGGCCGGCACCACCGCCCTCCGGTGCGCCAGCCGGACGCGGGCTCCGGGCCCGACGCCCCGCTGAGGCCCGAGAGGCATCAGCAGGAACCGTTCGCCCCGGAAGCCGATCACCTCGGCCGCGAAGGGAGCGCCGCCCTCGCGCGGATGGACGCTGCACTCCGAGCCGACTTCGGCCGAGAGTCCTTCGGCCTCGATCACGGTCCCGACCAGCGCCCGGACCCGTCCGTCGGCCATCAGCGGCGCGCAGGCGGCGAGACGAGCGTGGCAGGCGTCGGTGAAGCCAGTGTCGGGCGCGAGGCTCACGGGCCGACCTCCTCGCCCACATCGGCCTCGCTCGTGAGCTCTTCCTGGATCCGCTGCACCACGGTCCCGAGACGGGCGTCGACCTCGCTCTGATCGCTGAGCACCCGGACGTCACCCGGGGTGAGCCGCGGAACGAAATCGAAGCGGCGCC
>CAYYUT010000365.1:0-4284 GCA_964474935.1 uncultured Spirochaetales bacterium | reverse complement strand
CCGTCGGCTCGTCCTGGCACGCCCCGGTGGGGAAGTCCGGATTCTGGTTTCGGGCGACGATGTTGCGGGGATTCATGGGTTCGTAGATCTCGGGATCGTAGTAGGGGTTGTCGAGCGCCTTCTGGATGATGTCGACCTTCTGGGAGTGGAGCAGCTGGTTCTCGGCACAGACCGTGTCGCCGCCGTCGACCTGGCCCTGCTCCCAGCCCTGGCCGTAGGGTCCCGCCCGGTCGAGGACCTGCGTTCCCCATTCGATGGCGAAGCCGTTGTTGAGCATGCCGCCCGGCGCAAGCGTCGTGTCGGTGCCCGAGATGATCGAGAGGGGCGTGATCGCCGCGAGCCCCGGCGGCCGCCGCGCCGCCGTGAAGAGCTGGCTGATCCCCGGATACGAGATCCCGACCATTCCGACCTTGTTCCCCTGCACCCAGGGCTGGGCCGCGACGACCTCGATGATGTCGTAGCCGTCGAGCACCTGATTGGGCTCGAAGAAGTCGTAGGCGCCACCCGAGCAGCCCGTTCCGCGCATGTTCACGCCGACCGTGGCATAGCCGATGGCCGCGGCGAGCAGCCCCGAGGGATGGTTCGGCGCGTCGCACAGGACCGGCAGGGTGCCGCAGAAGACCGACAGATCCGCTCCGCCGAGCGCGAGCGGCCCGCCGGGCTGCGAGGGTGAGTAGCCCGAGTAGTTGACCACGGTGGGATACGGTCCGTCCTCGATCGGCCCGGGGAGCGTCACGTACACCGAGAGCTGGGTGCCGTCCCGCATCGTGATGTAGCCGAAGCCCGGGCCGATCTCCTGGGCCTGGTAGAACTCGGGCGCGGGCTGGCTTCCGAATACCGAGAGCACCTGGATGGGCTCGGAGCGTTCGAACGGGGTGCCGGGGGCGACGACCTCGTACCGCATCCCACCGCGGACCTCGCGAAACACCAGGCTGCCCTGTTCATCGGCCGTGTCCGCCGCGACCACCTCTCCCGAAGGCCCACGCAGCTCGAGTGTCTGGCCCGGCGTGGCGTGGGTGCCGAAGACCTGGTTGACGCTTCCCTGCACCGCAAAGGCAGCCGCCGCGGCCACCTCGAACCGGGTCGCTACCTCGATCGGGAGCCCGACCTGATAGCGGGCCACCAGTGTGTGCGAGCCGGGCGCGACACCCTCGAGCGTTCCCACCAGGCGGAAGCCGCTCCGCACGAACCCATCCGACTCCACCGCGACCCCGTCGAGCTCGAGCTCGGCCCCGATGCCTTCGGGGAGCCAGAGCTCGACCGACACGTCCGGTCCCGTGACCGCCCCGTCGCGCGGCAGGACGAAGGGCACCCCCTCGAAGGAGCAGGACGAGAGGACGAGGGCGGCGACGATCGGCGCCAGCAGACGACTCGAGCGCATGGGGACCTTTCCGTTCGGCGTTCGGGGAGGCGACGGTCCGGCGGCCCCTCCGAGAGCAGCGACTCCACCCGGGTGGGCGTCGCCGCCGGCCGATGGACCCGGCCGCCTCTGGGTGGGTGCCGCGTACAGGCTCGGGCGTCACGCAGGCGACGCACTGACCGGTTGGTAAGGAGAATGATACGAGCGCGGACGGTGGGTTGTAAAGGGCTCAGGCGCTCGTGACGGGGGGGTCGGCCAACGTCTCAGGCAGCCCGCGTCTCATCAGGTCCACGAAGTTGGCGGAATAGAACCGATGACGCACCGCATCCGGCGCGTCGCCCAGGCTCCGCTCGAAGCGTTCGAAGGGGCGGCGACCCCCCTCCACGTGGGGAAAGTCGGTCGAGAACATACAGATCTCGGATCCGACCTGATCGACGATCCATGCGACGTCCTCGGTCGGATAGGGAGTGACCCGGATCTGACGCGTCACGTACTCGCTCGGGCGGAGCGAGAGCTTCCGGAGCCGCTCCTCGTGACGTGCGAAGGCCTCGAAGGCGGCCTCCATCTGCCGCATCCAGCTCGGCAGCCAGATGGCCCCCTGCTCGATCACCCCGATGCGGAGCCGCGGAAACCGCTCGAGGACGCCGTCGAAGATCAGGGTGGCGAGGGTCTGCATCGGGGGACTGGGGATGGCCATGTAGTCGACCGAGCGGAAGTTCTCGTCGCCACCGTGGAAGTCCGGCGGGATCGGCAGCCCGTTGCGGAAGTAGTCGGGGTCGAGGAGGTCGCCCGTTCCACCCACGTGGAAGACGATCGGGATCCCTGCCTCTTCGGCCCGGGCCCAGACCGGATCGAGCCCGACATGGCTCGGCGAATGCCCCTTCGGACAGCCCGAGGCGACGAGCAGGGCCGCCGCTCCCGCGTCGATGGCCTCGCGTGCCATGCGTTCCGCACGCTCGAAGTCGACGAGGGGGACGTAGCAGGTCGCGAGCAGACGGCGATCGACGTTGCAGAACTCGAGCATGCCGCGGTTGTGGGCGCGCGCGCCGCCGTAGGCGAGCTCGAGGTCTTCGCTCCGCTCCCAGTCGTAGAGCCGGCGGTTGTGGAAGGTGTTGAATACGAGCTGGCTCGCGACGCCGATCAGATCGAGAGCCCTGGGCCGGTCCTCGGCCACGAAGGCTCCGGTGGCGGCAAAGTTCTTGCGGTTCATGATCTCGGCCGCCTCGGTGGCGCGATACGCACTCGAGGCATGCTCGCGTCGGATCTTGTCGAAGGCGGCGTCGAGATCGGCCCGCTGCGCGTCGTTGTCGCCCGTCTGGCGGAGCTCGTTCACGTAGCCGGGGGGCAGGATGCGATCGCGCAGGCCCGGGTCTGCGTGCTCGCGCAACCAGCTCGGGGTCTCCATGATGTGCGCATCGGCATCGTGGACGACGCGCCCCTCGATGTACGGCATGACACGAGCATACCCCAGCCGGACGCGCGCAGGGGACGCGTGCGCACAGCGTGGCGGTCCGACGAGGCCACAGAGCCGCCCAGACATCCGAGCGACGGACGGGCGCCGCCGCCCCGATCAGCGTCCGGCGACGGAGAGCGCGGCGCGCTGTCGCGGGCTGAGCCAGGGAGCGAGGCTCCGCCGCTGCGCGATGGCCGCGTTCACGCGGGTCTGCTGGCGTTCGGTGAGCGCGACGTTCCGGAGCGGCGAGCGCCGCAGGTGGAACTTCTGGTCCGACGCCCGGGCCGAACGGGCCGGACGGGCGAGCACCGGCGCCACCTGGTCGAAGATCTCGCGCGCCAGCTCGGCCTGTCGGGCGTCGTGCGGATGGATGCGGTCGGCGCAGCCCTTGCGCCGGATCGCTGCGAGCAGCGCGCGGTCGTCGAGCCGCGCCGGGTCGTACTCGACCTCGACCACCTCGCGGCCTCCGACCCAGCCCGCCCGGGTGGACACGACGCCTGGCTCGGTGCCGATGCAGCCCTCGCCCTCCCAGAAGCAGTGGGTCTCGAGCGTGATGCGACGTGCCCGCCGACGACCGGTCTCCTCTTCGATCACCCAGTCGAGGAACTCGGGCACCGGCCGGCCCGCCGCCGCGAGGGCCGCAGCACCACGCTCGGCGATCCGCAGGGTGGTCCAGACTCCGGCCCGTCGCGGGATCAGGTCGCGACCGTCCGCATCGAGGAAGCGCACCACCGGGTTGTTCCAGGCGGGTTCCCCGAAGCGTTCGAGCACGCGTCGGTCGGCGCCGCCCGCGTTGTTGAAGATCGCGACGGGGACGAAGGTCTCCTCGATCACCTCGACCATCAGCGGATTCGAGAGCACCGATTCGCCGAACCCCACGCAGGTGGAGCAGCCCGGCACCTCCTGGAAGAGAACGAAGAGCGGCTTTCCCTCCTGGCGGGCGCGCGCGGCGGCGGCGTCGAAGTCGCGTTCCCAGCGAACCGCGCCGAGCTCTCTCGGCGCGTCGCGGCCCGACGAGCGGGCCTCGCCCGGCCCGAAGCCGATCGCCCAGAGGGCAACCCCTCCGAGTGCTGCGTCCAGCCAGACGATTCTGTGCACGGCTAGCCTCCTTCGAGTTCATCGCAACCCCACGGTCCTTCGGAATCGCGGAGTCCGCCGGGATCGCAGTTTCGCCGGAATCGCTGCTCCGTCGGTCCCGGCGAATCCGTCGCGACCGGCGCCCCGTCGAGGAGCTCGGCATCGAGCCTTCCCGGGCGCCGGCCTCGGGTCTCCGATGCCGCGGGCTCGGCCGCCGTTCCCGGGAACCCCGGCGCCCACCTTCCCCGGACGGTCCGGTGCGATTGACGCGCGTGAGGCCTCGTCGAGGCCGGGGTGCCCGATCAGTCCGGAGGCGCCACCGGGTCGTCGGGGAACACCAGCCCGCTCGCCCAGAGCAGCCAGAACCCCCAGGCCTAGGCGGGCCGGAGCGCGC
>CAYYUT010000364.1:0-4287 GCA_964474935.1 uncultured Spirochaetales bacterium | reverse complement strand
GGGCGACCCTCGACGACGACGCGCCCTTGCTCCGGGACGAGCACCCCGGTGGCCGTCCGCAGCAGGGTCGTCTTGCC
Organism: uncultured Spirochaetales bacterium; assembly: GCA_964474935.1. Lineage (GTDB taxonomy): Bacteria > Myxococcota_A > UBA9160 > UBA9160 > JAFDDA01 > CAYYUT01. Next base: position 4,210 of record CAYYUT010000364.1, on the reverse strand, counting down.
GGCCCCGTTCGGCCCCGCCAGACCCAGCACCTCGCCCGCGCCGACCTCGAGGTCGAGTGCGCCCAGGATCTCGCGCCCGCCGCGTCGCACGCTGATCTGCTCGAGCCGCAGTACCGCGCTCATGCCACGTAGATCGTGCGATGGTGGCGCCGCAGCAGGGCCAGGAAGAGGGGTCCGCCGACCAGGGCGGTGATCGCGCCCACCGGAAGCTCGCGCCCGGGCACGACCGAACGCGCCAGCGTGTCGCACACGACCAGGAAGGCGGCGCCCCCGAGCGCCGCCGCCGGCACCAGCAGGCGGTGGTCGGCACCCAGCACCAGCCGGAGCAGGTGCGGGATGATCAGACCCACGAAGCCCACCAGTCCCGACACGGCCACCGCGGCGCCCACCATCAGCGAGGTCGCCAGGAGCAGGATCCGCCGGTCGCGTTCCACGTCGACGCCGAGCTGGAGTGCGACCTCCTCGCCGAGGGTGAGGAGGTTGAGCCCGCGGGCGAGCAGCCAGCCGGCGCCGAGCCCGAGCGCCAGGAAGAGCGCCACGAAGAGCGTCAGCCCGGCGCTCGCGCCCGAGAGATGGCCGATCAGCCAGAGGAAGATGCGGGCGCCCTCGGTGAGCCCGGCGAACGAGGCGATCGCGACGATCGCGGCCGAGGCGAAGGCGTTGAGGATCACTCCGGTCAGGAGCAGCCCGGTCGGCGAGACGCGCCCGCCGAAGCCCGTGATCGCGAAGAGCACGAAGGTGGCGGCCAGCGCGCCGGCGAAGGCGGCCGGGGCCACCGCGGCGGCGCCGAGCCCCACCGCGCTCCCGAGCGCGAGCACCGCGATACCCCCGAGCGCGGCACCACCCGAGATCCCGAGGATGAAGGGATCCGCCAGGGGGTTGCGAAGGAGCGCCTGGAAGAGCACCCCCGCCACGGCGAGCGACGCCCCGACGAGCGCCGCGAGGATCACCCGCGGGAGGCGAACCCGGAGCACGATGTCGGTGGCCACCTCGCCTTCGCCGCCGAGCGCCGACCAGACCTCGGCCGGCGAGAGTCCGCTCGGACCGGTGGCGAGGCCGAGCGCTCCCGACGCCCCGAGGAGCAGCGCCATCACCGCGAGGATCCGGAGCAGGCGACCGGCGGTGAGCGGGGCGCCCGCGGCAAGGCTCACGGGTTCGCCTCGGCGTCGCCCGGGACCAGCGCGTCGCCGTGGATGGCTCTCGCCAGCACTTCGAGGGCGCGGTCGAGATCGGGGCCAGGAAGCGTCGCGATCTGGGCGGGGATGCTCTCGACGCGACCCGCCTCGACGGCGGGGAGCGACGGCCAGCGCGACCAGAACATCGATGCCGAACGCTCGGTTGCGTCGGTTTGCGAACTCGTTCGCGGACCGCTCCGAGCATCACCCTCGTCCCGGACGGGCTCGCCGGCCGCATCCAGGATCACCTCGGGCCGGGCGGCGATCAGCCATTCCAGCGAGGCGCGGGGATAGCGCCCGTCGAGCTCGGCGCCGAGGTTGCGGGCGCCGGCGGCGGTGAGCATCTCGTCGATGAAGCTCCCCGAGCCCACCACGAAGAGCGGCTCGCGTTGGAGCACGAGGACCGTCCGGAGGGTGGGCAGCGACCGGGTCGTCGTCTCGATGCGGCGGGCGACCGCTCGGATCTCGGCGGTGCGTGCGCGGGCTTCGTTCTCCCGCCCCACGCGCTCCCCGAGGGCCTCGATCGAGGCGAGCACCTCGTCGAAGCGGACCGGGTCGAACTCGGCGACCTCGATCCCCAGGCGGACGACCTGGCTGCGGAACTCGTGCTGCTCGGCGGACGGCACGACCACCACCAGGTCGGGCTCGAGCGCCACCACCGCCTCGAGACTCGGGTCGTAGAGCCCCCCCACGGTCGCAAGCGAGCCGAGCTCGGGGTGCTGCCGGAGCGACCAGGCATCGACCCCGACGAGACGGTGGCCCGCACCGAGCGCCAGCAGGATGGCCGTGAGGGACGGATTGAGCGAGACGATCCGGGTCGGAAGGGCCTCGGAGGGTGAGCCCTCCGTGGGCTGGCGCTCTGGAGCCGCGGCCCGCGCGGAGCCTCGCGCCGATCCGGTCTCGGGCGCGCCGGACGGCCCGAAGAGCCCGAGGGGCGAGGGGAGCCCGGCGAGCCCGGCGACGAGGACGATCGCGGCCAGCGAGCGGCCGAACCAGAGCGTGCGGGTGGGGCCGACCATCGGCGACCCATGATAGGCGGGCCGGGAACCCGAGGCCCCCGGCCCGCGCCCTCACTCCACCAGCGCGGTGGTCTCGCCTTCGACCGTCACGAACGGCCGGAGCTTCCGGAGCAGCGTGTCGCCGATTCCGCGCACCTCGATCAGCTCGTCGATGGCCGCGAAGCCGCCGCGTTCCTCGCGCTCGGCGATGATCGCCCGTGCGCGGCTCTCGCCCACGCCGGGCAGGCTCTCGAGCTCGGCCATCGTCGCCGTGTTCACGTTGACCACGCCGCTCGGACCGGCGGCCTGGGCCAGCCCCGCCACGGCGAGGACGAGGAGCATCACTGCCATCGCACCCGCGATGGATCTCGATTGGATCATGGAGGATCTCCCGGGACCGGGACGGGGTGGGGCGTCGCGGGCCCTGCCCGCGAAACGAGGGGTGCGGCCGGCTAGCTCGCTCGCGCCACCGCAAAGCTTGCAGCGGCCTGAAGGGCCCGTTTGGCCGGGCCGTCGGGGAACGGGGCAATGGCGGCCCGGGCTGCCTGGATCTGGTCTTCGGCGCGGCGCACTGTATCGGTGACGCCGTGGTGGCGATCGACGAGCGACAGCACCGGCTCGAGCTCGGCCGGCTCGGCCGCCGCGGTGTCGTCGCGGTGAGCGCGGGCGAGCTGCTTCAGCCGGGCCGTGATCTGGGCGCGTTCGGCCGGCTGGCATCGCTTCAGGGTGAGAAGGAGCGGGAGCGTGAGCTTCCCCTCGAGCAGGTCGGTGTACGGTCGCTTGCCGAGCGCGTCCTCGCCGCCCTCGTAGTCGAGGGCATCGTCCCGAAGCTGGAATGCCACGCCGACGCGGCGCCCGAACTCGGCCAGACGTCGGCGTTCGGCACGCGTGACCTGACCCAGGATGGCGCCGGCCTCGCACGACGCAGCGAGCAGTGCGGCGCTCTTCCGGTCGATCACGTCGAAATACTGGGTCTCGGTGATGTCCGGGTCGAAGCTGCGGGCGAGCTGGAGGAGCTCTCCCTCGGCCATCCGCCGAATGGTGTCCGAGAAGACCCATTGGATCTCGGCGTCGCCGTCCTCGACGATCATCGCCGATGCGCGGGCGTACAGGTAGTCGCCGACGAGAACCGCCTTGCGATTGCCCCACACGGCATTGGCAGCGGAACGGCCGCGCCGGACGCTCGACCCGTCGACCACATCGTCGTGGAGCAGCGTGGCGGTGTGGAGCAGCTCCACGCTCGCGGCGACCTGCACGCAGCGCGGCCCCGAATAACCGCAGAGCTCGGCCGCGAAGAAGAGGAGAGCCGGGCGAATGCGTTTGCCGCCCGACGCGAGGGTGTGCTCACCGACCTCGCCAACCACGAGACTGTTCGAGGCCAGCTGCTCGCGCATGGCCGACTCCACCTGCTCGAGCCCCACCCGGATGCGACCGAGATCGGCCGCGAGCTGGTCGGTCGGGCTGGCGTCGCCCTCGAGAGGCTCGTGAGTCGCCTTGCGCATCGTCCGCACACTAGCTGTGGGCGGCCACCCTGTCAAAGCGGAACGCTCCAAAAACATGATGAAAAACAGATGGTTAACGACAGGACACAGAGCCCGGGGCCTGTGCTTCACGAGCTTCCGCCGCCGCCCGTCAACCGCAGGCCCTGCCGCGGTTGACAGCCGGACGGCGCAGCCCGACCGTTGAGCGACCCAGCCAGGAGGCCCCATGCGATCCGACACAGCGACTGCGTCCTCTCCCGAGCCGGCCGAGCGAGGCCCCGATTCCACCGCCGCGGCAGCGCACGCCCGCCGCCCTGCCCTCGATCGCTGGGAACGCTATCGCACGCTCGCCGAGCGGGCGCTCGCGGACGAACCGCCGAGCGAGGGCGACGCGCGCTGGATCCTCGACGGCGAGGGCGTCGACCTGCTCGCCCTGATGCAGGCGGCCTATCTGCCGCGCGAGCGCCACTTCGGTCGCCGCGTCATGGTCCACATCCTCAACAACGTCCAGAACGGGTTGTGCCCTGAGGATTGCGGCTACTGCTCCCAGGCACGC
>CAYYUT010000363.1:0-4344 GCA_964474935.1 uncultured Spirochaetales bacterium | reverse complement strand
GCCTGGGCCAGCACGAAGGCAAACGCCTGGAACGCACTCATCGTGCGGATGGGCGGCGTCTCGTGCGGCACGTCCGTCGTGTAGGCGGGACCCGTCCGGTTCACGAGCAGCTCCTGGTCGAAGGCCGAATGCGGGAGGCTCGCCAGCATGTTGCCACGCAGGAAGACCCGGGAACGCCGCCCCTGGTTGTTGCTGATCGAGATCACGTGCGGCCGCTCGGGATCCAACCAACCGTCCGGCAGCTTGTAGTAGTTCCCGATCACGTTGGCGCGGAGCACTCCGTCCGGGGCCCGGGCGTGCCCTTCCCCGCTGTGCAGCTCGGTGGCGACGCGCCAGTTGCTGTGATCGCTCGCCCAGTCGAAGATCACGTTGTTCACCAGATCCACGAACCCGCGCCCCATGACGATGCGCGGGCTGCGGCAACCGCTGTGGGCCAACAGGTTGTGATGGATCGATACCTTCCGCGCACCGCCGCTCACGAGGAGAGCGCAGTTGTGGTACGCACGCGGACCCGACCGAAGGATGCTCGAGTGGTTGTGGGCGATGGGCTCGGTCAGGATCGACCACTGGACCGTGACGTTGCGCGTCGCCCCGCCCCCGATGCTGATGTTCTCGCCGCTCGCCCAGGCACTCGATACGTGGTCGAGAATCACGTTGTGGACGCTGCGCGGATTCGGGTCCTCGGGGTCGTCGCCGATCCGGATCCCGTCGTTGCAACACGAGGGCCGGTGGCTGGGTCCCGCGCGGACACGCAGGTGCCGGACCACGACGTCGTGGGTGAAGATGCGGAGGGGCGGAAGCCCGAGACCCGGATCCGACCGGAGCGAGATGCCATCACCGGGTGCCGTCTGACCCGCGAGGGTGACGAAGGGCTCGACGACGTCGAGCGGCTCGCGCACCTCGATCGTGCCCCCGACGCGGAACACGATGATCCGGGGCCCGGGCGTCTCGATCGCCTCCCGCAGCGTCCCGGGACCCGCGTCCTCGAGACTCGTCACGGCGATCACCCGGCCACCGCGCCCGCCGCGGGCGCTGGCTCCGAAGCCCTCGGCTCCCGGAAACGCCGGCGTGGAGATCCCCGGAGGCGCCGGAGGCGTCGCCTCGGGGGCAACCGACGGTGACGGCTCGCCCGTCGTTCCCTCGTCGGGCGGGGGCTCGTCGTCCGTCGACGCGCTGGCTTCGACGATCCTGTCGAAGAACGCGGTGCCGCGGGCCGTCTCGGGCCCCGTCGGAATCCCGAGGATCATCGCAAGGAGCACGGCCGGAGCGAGGGCCCGAGCCAGGGTGCGCGATACGACCGCTCTCATGTCGCCTCCCCCCGGGAGTCGGGCCGATTCGTTTGGCTCGAGCTCCCAGGGAAAGTGGCACCTGACTGGCGCGCGTGGCGCGCGAATCGGGCGGGATCAGTCGAGCGCGTAGGGATCGGTGGCGTTCAGGTACTCCTCGACGTTCGTGTACCCGTCGCCGTCGGCGTCGCCAGGGCCATCACGCGGATCGCGGAGATCGAAGTCGTGGTCGTGCTCCCATCCGTCGGGCATGCCGTCTCCGTCGGTGTCGAGCGGAGCGAGGCCCCCGTTCATGAAGGGCCAGCCGCCGACTTCGCTGGGATCGTACTCGACGCTGCGATGCCGATTGCGCTCGGTGTCACGCACCGCCCGCGCGTCGACCTTGTCGCGCTCGGGGAGGGTGGCGCCGGCCTCGTCGAGGACCATGGCGTAGGCGACCTCGGCGGACGTGGTGCTGACGGGCGGGGTGCCGTGGCGACGATCGCGGGTGAAGCCGGGACCGGTGCGATTGACCACCAGCGTCTGATCGAGCTCGCTCCCGGGGATGTGGGCGATCTGGTTGCCCTCGACGTGGACCTTCCCCATCCGGCCCTGGTTGTTGCTGATCGAGACGACATGGGGCCGCTCGAGATCCTGGAACGCCTCGGGCAGCTTGTAGTAGTTGCTGACGACATTGCCCTTGAGGATTCCGTCGAGATCGCGGCTGTGGCCTGCGCCACTATGGAGCTCGGTGGCGACGCGCCAGTGGCTGTGGTCGCTCGCCCAGTCGAAGATCACGTTGTTCACGAGATCGAAGCGACCCTCGCCCATGACGATCCGCGGGCTGCGGCAGCCGCTGTGGGCGATCAGGTTGTGGTGGATCGAGACGTCCCCCGCGCCTCCACTGACGAGCAGGGCGCAGTCGTGGTGGGCCTGCGGGCCGTACTTCAGCATCTCGATGTGGTTGTGGGCGATCGGCTCGCTCAGGATCGACCACTGGACGGTGACGCCGCGCGTTCCGCTCCCGCCGATGCTGATGTTCTCGCCGCTCGCCCAGCTCGTGGAGACGTGGTCCAGGATCACGTTGTAGACGGCCGGGCTCTTCGGGTCGTTCGGATCGCCCCCGATGCGGATGCCGTCGTTGCAGCAGGAAGGATCGTGGGTCGGACCCGGGCGGACCCGGATGTGCCGGACCACCACGTCGTGGGTGACGATCCGGATCGGCTCGAGGCCGAGATCGGGCCCCGAACGGATCGCGATGCCCTCGCCGGGCGCCGTCTGACCCGCCACGGTCACGAAGGGATTCGTGACCGCGATCCGCTCGTTCACCTCGATCGTGCCGCCGACGTGGAACACCACGATGCGCGGCCCCGAAGCCTCGAGCGCCGCGCGGAGGGTGCCCGGACCGCGGTCCTCGAGACTCGTCACGGGGATCACCCGGCCCCCACGGCCTCCGCGGGACTGGGCACCGAAGCCCTCGGCACCGGGGAAGGCCACCGGCGAGGGACTCGTCGCTCCGGCCAGCGGATCGCCCGTCGCGCCCGACCCCTCGTCGAGCGCAGCGCTCGGCGGGTCCGTCGAGATCGGGCCGCTCGGTGTCGGATCGCTCGTCGTGGTGGGCTCGGGCTCTGGCAGGAAGGAGCTCGGGCTGGCGGGCTGATCGACCGGCAGGATCGGCTTCTCGCCCGGGAGCGGCGGCGGCGCGAAACCCATCAGCTCCTCGTAGTCGCTCGTCCCGTCGCCGTCGCGATCGCGATGGCCCGCGAGCACCACCGAGAGCCGCTGGAGCTCGACCGGCGAGCGCCCGATCAAGCTCTGCGCAGCCTCGAACTCGTCGTAGAAACCGCTGCCGAGATCGGAGTCGACCACGAACAGGCCGCTCGGGGCCACGTCGGGATGCAGGAAGACCCGGTCCTCCAGGAAGTGGACGCCTTCCTGGTCGTGGGTGATCCGATGGAGCGTACCGTCCGGGCGCTGGGCATAGATCTTGAGGGTCGAGGGGTCGAGCGCCTCGCCGCCGGCCTCGAAGACCACCTCGTTGCAGCCCGTGCCGATACCCAGGCAGAGCAGGAGCAGCAGTAGCCGCAGCGGGCGACCGCCACGCGAGAAGTGGAAGCGCGGCGAGAAGCCTGCTGCCGCGCGGGATCGATGGGGGGCGTCCATGCGGGATCCTCCGAAGCTCGAGCCGCCTGCCTCCCGGCTGTGCGGCCTCCCGCAGCACGGTTCGGATTCCGCCACAAATGATTGAGGGTAAAAAACAACAAATCTGGATGAATCGAGCCGGCGCCCCGCTCGCACATCACCTGAGACCACTTCCCGAAACCACTGGATCTACTGGGAGATCCGGAGGAGCGGATCAGCTGGGAGGGGCTCGTGCGGAGCCGGCGATCGACCCCTGGGACGGGTGTGAAGTGGTGTCGGCGCTCCGCCCGCGGAGCGAGCCGGGCGCCGGCCCGGAGGACGCCCGATGGGTGGGCGCCGAGGCGACCCGTGGACGGGAGGCACGCTGCGGGCGCCTCGGGATGTGATGGGTGGAGTGGCGGGGTGCCTAGGGGCTCGACTCGACCGGCCGGATGAGGCCCTGCTTCATCCCTTCCGCCCGGAGCGCATCGAGCAGGCCCTGCGAGACCTGGCCGTCGACCTTGCGTCCCTGCGCGCGCTGGAACTCGCGAATCGCGGCCCGGGTCTTCGGCCCGATCACGCCGTCGATCTCCCCGATGTCGTGGCCCAGCGCGATCAGCGCCTCCTGGACATCGATCTCGAGGAGCTTCTGGGCGCGCTCGGCCTCGTAGCCGATGAAGCCTTCACCGAAGCGGGCCGACGCGGCCAGCTCGCCCGGCGGGGTCGGCGCGGGCGGGTGCTCGGCGAGCAGCATGCCGTGAACCGCACGCGCCAGATCGCGATGGTCCTGGGCGGAATTCTTGCGGAGCACGTTGGAGAGCACCGTCACCATGTAGTAGAGCCGGTCGCCCCCGGCGGGTGTCTCGATCACCGCGGCTGAGTTCATGTAGTTGCGTTTGTTGCCGTGGTACTTCTTGCACACGAAGCCCGGCTCGGGCTGACAGCTGTAGAGGGAGCC
>CAYYUT010000362.1:0-4354 GCA_964474935.1 uncultured Spirochaetales bacterium | reverse complement strand
ATGGCCTCGGTGAAGGGAAAGTCCATTCCCTTCACCACGGAGGCGCCCATGGGCACCTTGCTCATCACCTCGACCCCCGACGCGACGGCGACGTCGTAGGCGCCGGACATGACGCCCTGTGCGGCGAAGTGCATCGCCTGCTGCGAGCTGCCGCACTGGCGATCGACGGTGGTGGCGGGCACCGACTCGGGCCAGCCCGCGGCGAGCACCGCGTTGCGCGCGATGTTGAGCGACTGCGGACCGACCTGCATCACGCAGCCCATGACCACGTCGTCCACCACCGCGGGGTCGAGCTTGTTGCGCTCGGCGAGCGCCTTCAGCACGTGCGCGGCGAGCGAGGCCGGGTGCCAGTCCTTGAGCTTTCCCTTGCGCTTGCCGCCCGGGGTCCGGACGGCGTCGATGATCACGGCTTCCTGCATGGTCGTTACCTCTGGTTTCGGGGTTGGGGGTTTCCAGCGGGGCTGTACAACGCCCCGAGAACGAAGGCTGTGGCCTGCTCGACGAGCGCGGCGCGCTCGGTGCGCTGGCGATGGACGCAGAGCGCCAACACCGAGAAGATGGCCATCTGGACCCGCGTGCGGGCTTCGTCGAGACCCAGCCCGGGACGCACCGCGCGCAAGCGGTCGACGAAGGTCTCGCGGAGCTGACGTTCGCGCCGTTTGAGCGGCTGGCCGATCTCGGAGTCGAGATTGCGGCTCTCGAGCACGTAGCAGGCGTTCATGTCGGCGTTGTCGAGGACGACGCCCACGTAGGCACGGACCAGGCCTTCGAGCGCGTCGGCCGGCGTCTGGGCCTGGTCGGCGAGCGCGGCGCGCATGCCGGCCCCGAGGCGCCCCGCCCCTTCGCGGATCGCTTCGGCGAGCACCTGCTGCTTGGTCTCGAAGTGCGAATAGATGGCGGTGCCCGCGACGCCCGCCGCGGCGCCGATCTCGTTGATCGAGGTGGCGTGGAAGCCGCGCTCGCGGAACAGGCGGAGCGCGGCCGCGAAGATCTCGGGGCGACGCGAGGGGCGGCCCCGCTTCGCAGCGGGACGTGCGGTGGCCTCCGCATCGCGCTTCGAAGCCGACCGGGATTCGGCCTTCGTGGCGCTCTCGGAGGCGTTCGGCGCCGTTCTCGACAGGGAGGGACTCATCGGGACGGCCGAGATCTTAGTCTACGCTCAGTAATTCGCCAGCCGCCGCCGAGCGGGCCCGTCCGCACGAGCCCCGACCCTGCCGCCGGCCCCCACGGCCGTCGCGAGGGCGACCCCGCATGCGTCTCCGATCGGCCGGGCCGACCGGCCAGCCATCCAGCCGGCCAGCCGTTCCACCGGCGAGTCAGCCAACCGGCCAACCGGCTGGGCGCCGCACGCGGCTCGGCCCGCTTCGATCGACCCGCAGGGCGCGCACATCCGCGGCCCGATAGACTCGGAGCTCGTGCTGCGTGGAGGCCGGCCCCGCCGCGATCCCACCCGACGAAGAGCCGCGGAGCCTCCCGATGCCGTCCATGCTGCGCCTCGCCTGCCTGATCGGCGTCTCGCTCGCTGCGCTCGGCCTGCATCCGGCCCGCGGCGATGACGCGCCCCGTCGGCCCGACATCTACCTGGTCACGATCGACACCCTGCGTGCGGACGCCACCCAGCCCTACCAGGCCGATCGGCGCACTCCGCACCTCCAGGCGCTCGTGCCGGCGAGTCAGGTCTTCGAACAGGCGGTGGCGCCGATGCCGCTCACGCGGCCATCGCACTTCTCGATGTTCACTGGGCTCTACCCTCGGGAGCACGGCGTCCGTAACAACACCACCGACCTCCCGCAGGACACGCCGGTGCTCGCCGAAGCGCTCGCGGCAGCCGGCTACCGGACCGCCGGCTTCGTGTCGGTGCGACACCTGTCTCGCGGCTCCGGTGCCGAGCGCGGATTCAGCACCTACGCCGATACCCGTCGCGTGCTCTACACGAAGGCCGACCTCACCGTCTCGCGGGCCGCCCGCTTCATCGCCGAGGCCCCGGCCGACGAGCCGGTCTTCGTCTGGATCCACACCTTCGACCCCCATCAGCCCTACGAGCCGCCGGCCGCGTTCCAGCACGATCTCGATGTCGAGCTGCTCGGGCGCTATCCGCGGGTCAAGGACGAGCAGCTCGAGGAGATCGCCCGGGCCCACCAGGGATCGATCCCGAAACGGTTTCTCGAGTACGTGACCTCGCTCTATCACCGCGAAGCGGAGTACAACGACCACCGTCTGGGCGCGCTGCTCACCTGGATCGGGCGTGAGCGGGGCCTGACCGATGCGCTGGTGATCGTGACGTCCGATCACGGCGAGTGCTTCGAGAAGGGCATCTACTTCGGGCATGCCCGCTGTCTCTACGAAGGCGCCATCCGGGTGCCCCTCCTGATCAAGTGGCCCGGCAACCGGGTGGTGGGCCGGTCGTCGCAGCTCGTCGGGCTCGTCGATCTCGCGCCCAGTATTCTTCGTGAGGCGGGACTGTCCCCGGACTGGCAGACCTCGGGTCGGGCGATCCAGGATCTCGACGACCCCGAGCGGACCCTTCTGATCGAGCATCCCGACTCGAACCCGCGAACGCCCCCGATCCGCGACGTCGCCGGCGATCCGGTGGCGCCGCCCGTCGGCGATCGCGCGCAGGTGGGACTCGTGGGCCCGAAATGGAAGTACATCCGGACGGGCACGAGCCGACACGAGCTCTACCCGATGGGACCGAACCCGGACGAGCGGACGAACCAGGCCGAGGATCGACCGGAAGAGCGGGCGCGGTGGGCGACCGCGCTCGATGCGATGCTCGCCGCCCATCCGGCGCGGAACGTCGAGGTGGCCCCCGTCGACCCCGCGCTCCGCCGCTCGCTCGAGGCGCTCGGCTATGTCGAGGAGTCGAGCCCGCCGGCGGGCGACACCGGAAGCGGTGCGGGCGGGGAGCCGCCGCCGAGCGACGCCACCCCGGAGGCGGCGGGCGGGCCCTAGCCGGCCCGATCTGTCACTCTCCCCGCGCCGGCTGCCTGGGGCGCATCGGCCCGGCGCGGCTACCCGGGTCGGCAACGCCTGGGGCCACTTCGCTGCGGCGCGATCTCTCACCCACCGGACCCACGGAGACCCGCGTGTTCATCGATGGCCGCCAGCTCGAGTCGGGGACGACCCTGCGCGCGGACATCGGAATCCTCGGGGCCGGCGCCGCCGGGATCACGCTGGCGCTCGCACTCGCCGACTCGGGCCGCAAGGTCTGTCTGCTCGAGTCCGGCGGACCGGCTCCCGACGCCGAGACGCAGGCCCTCTACGAGGGACGCATGACCGGGATCGCCACCTGGTCGCTCCGCCAGCAGCGGGTGCGCGCCCTCGGTGGATCGACCGGGCACTGGTCGGGCTGGTGCATGCCGCTCGACCCGGCGGACTTCACGCAGCGCGCCTGGGTTCCGCACAGCGGCTGGCCGATCGGGCTCGAGGATCTCGCCCCCTGGTATCCGAAGGCGCACCAACGCCTCGAGCTCGGTCCGTTCCAGTACGACGCCGAGCGACAGGCCGAGGCCGAAGGCATGCCCCTGCTCGCATCGGCCGGAGGACGCCTCGAGAGCAAGCTCTTCCAGCTGAGCACTCCGACCCGCTTCGGTGTCGCCTATCGTGGCGCGCTCGCCGACGCCTCGAACATCCTGGCCTGTCTCCACGCGAATGCGGTCGAGATCGTCGTGTCCGACGAAAGCTCGCGGATCGATCGGGTGCGCTTCGCGACGCTCGCCGGCGAACGCCACGTCCTCGAGGCCGACCGCTTCGTGCTCGCCCTGGGCGGACTCGAGAATCCCCGTCTGCTGCTCGCCTCGAATCGCCAGCGCGCGGCGGGCGTCGCGAACTCGAGCGGCGCGGTCGGGCGCTACTTCATGGAGCATCCCCACTTCTATCCGGGCGCGCTCTGGCTCGCCGACACCCGCGAGCCCTGGCGCTTCTACACCCGGCGCCGGGCCCGCCTGGCGGGCGAGGGCACGGCCGTCGCTCGCCCGGTGCTCGGGGTCCTCGGTGCCACGCGCGAGGCGCGGCAGAGCGAACGCCTGCCCGACTTCCATCTCGAGCTCGGCTTCCCGCGCGACGCCTCCGATGCGGTCGCACCGGTGCGGGCCGCCGACGTCGAACGGCTCGTCGCCGCGGGCCCAGGCGGGCTGCGACCCATCTGGATGAGCGCACGCTTCGAGCAGACGCCCCTCGCCGAGAGCCGCCTGACGCTCGCGCCCGAGCGCGACCAGCTCGGGATGCCGCGGATCGCCCTCCACTGGGCGATCCGTCGCGACGACTGGTTCGCCTACCTGCGGGCGGTGCGTCTCGTGGGGGCCGAGATCGCCGCCGCGGGTCTCGGAAGGCTCTGGGCGCCCACGGACGCGGC
>CAYYUT010000361.1:0-4354 GCA_964474935.1 uncultured Spirochaetales bacterium | reverse complement strand
CAGCGCCGCCATCACCACCAGCATCCCGACCACGTCGAGCCACTGGAAGGCCCGCATCATCGAGGCGTGGAACAGGAAGCTCCCCAGTCCGAGCACGAGGCACGAGGCGCCGACGAGCAGCCGCATCGGAGTCGCCCCGTGGGCGACCACGAGCAGCCCGGCGAACACGAAGGCCAGGTTGCTCCAGCTGTTCAGGGGCTGCTGCACCGAGCCCCGGGTCTCGAGCGGTCCGCAGCGGTTGGAATGCTCGCAGTACTCGGGGCAGTCGGCCGGCTCGAACCCGGCCCACAGCTCGGCAGACGGATAGAGGGCGAAGAATCCGACGAGGATCACGGTCACCAGGAGGGTTCCGACGAGAGCCCGCCCGATCCGCTCAGCGATCATCCTGCTCCGCTTGCTCCGCGGTCGGTCCGATCGGGCTCTCGAGGATCTGATGGGGGCTCGCCTCGCCCGGCGGCGAGGCCGCCTGCGGCACCAGTGCGTTCAGGCGATCGACCAGCATGCGCAGACGCCCGACGGCCCGCCGATCGAAGTGGAAGACGACCCGCGGCAGCTCGGGGACGTCGTTGCCCTCGCGGGGAAGCGCGCGCCGAACCTCGATCTCGCCGTCGACGAGGATGTCCTTGAAGTCGCGCTGCAGCCGCTCGAGCTCGTCCGCATCGGGCGCCTGGCGGACGCGCAGCACGAGCAGCTCGTCGACGTAGCGGCTCGAATGGTAGTTGGCATAGAACTTGAGGATCTCGCGGACCGCCTCGCCCACCTGGTCGGTCACCTTGAAGAGCGAGAGGTCCTCGGGGCCGATCAATCCCGTGCCGAGCATGTGTTCCTTGACGAAGCGCTGCCAGTCGCGCCAGTAGCTTCCACCCGGCGAATCGACGAAGACGACAGGGAGCAGCTCGCTCTTCCCGGTCTGGATGAGGGTGAGCACCTCGAACCCCTCGTCGTGGGTCCCGAATCCTCCCGGGAACAAAGCCAGGGCATGGGCCTCCTTCACGAACATCACCTTGCGGGTGAAGAAGTACCGGAAGTGCATCAGCTTCGGGTCGCCGGCGATGGTCTCGTTGGCACGCTGTTCGAACGGCAGGCGGATGTTCACCCCGAACGACGCCTCGCGCCCGGCGCCGGCCTGTGCGGCGCCCATGACGCCGTCGCCGGCGCCCGTGATCGACATCCAGCCGGCGGCGGTCATCTCGGCGGCAAAATCGTGCGCCTGCTGCCAGTCGGGATGGTCGGGCCCGGTCCGGGCGCTGCCCCAGATGGCGACCTTGCGGCGCTGCTCGTAGGGCCGGAACACCGAGAAGGCATGGCGAAGCTCGCGAATGGCCGCCGTCACGAGCTTGAGATCGCCCCGCGGCGCCTGCTCCTGCATCATGCGCAGCGCCGCGACGAGCAGCTCACGCACCAGCTCCCGGTCCTCGAACGTCCCGTAGGCCCGTTCGGCCTCGTCCACCAGTGCATCGAGGCGCGCATCGAGCTCGGGATCACGGAGCGAGGCGCGTCTTCGGGTCGGCGACATGGTTCCTCCTCGAGCGAGCTTATCGACCCGTCGGTCGACGACGCCAATGACGTTCTGGTTGCGCCCCGGCTACGGGCATCCGTCGCGATCCGCGAAGCGCGGCTCGAGGAGCAGGAGCGCGAGCAGGGCGGCGCGCTCGGGCATGCGATCGAGCTCGATGCGCTCGTCGGGCGCGTGCGCCCCCGCGCCGACCCCACCGAGCCCGTCGAGGGTGGGCGTTCGGGCCGAGGTGAGGTTGCCGTCGGACGCCCCACCCGCCGCCGCCTCTCCGAGCTCGATGCCGAGCCTGCCAGCGGCATCCAGGGCCCGGGCGTAGAGGCGGGCGTTGCCCGGCGTCTTCTCGAGGGGCGGACGTCGGACGAAGCCCTGGACCTCGATCCGGGCGCCGGGAAGCACCGGCTCGAGGGCGTGGATCCGGCCATCGAGCCGCTCGCCGTCGGCGGACATCCGCATACGCACGTCGACGTGCGCGCTCGCGCGGGGCGCCACCACGTTGGGGCGCAGGCCGCCCTCGATCTCGCCCACATTCACGATCACTCCTCGCCCGCGGTCGTTCAACCCGGCGAGGGTCTGGATCTGGTGAGCGAGCTCGAGGGTGGCGCTGACCCCGGCGGTCGGGTCGAGTCCCGTGTGGGCCGCCCGCCCGTGGGCGATCACCCGATAGCGCCCGACCCCGCTCCGGCGGGTCTTGAGGTGGCCCGCCTCGCCGAGCGACGGCTCGAGCACCAGCACGCGATCGACGCAGCCGGAGATCCGTTCGAGGGCGCGACGCGAGGCCCCACTCCCGATCTCTTCGTCCGAGTTCACGAACACCACGGGGGCCAGCGTCGGCTCGAGGCCCAGGGCCTCGAGAGCGCGGAGCGCGAAGAGCATCTGGACGAGTCCACCCTTCATGTCGTAGACGCCGGGCCCGTGGAGTCGGCCTTCCGGGTCCTCGCGCAGCGGCATCTCGGCGAGCGTTCCCACCGGCCAGACGGTGTCGGCATGGCCCAACAGGAGCTGGCAGCCCCGACCCCGGGCGCGCTCGGGGCGGCACGCCACGAGAATGCCCCCACTCGGCGGGGCCTTTCGCACACGCACTCGAAGCCGGAGCGCCCGCAGCGAATTGCCGAGCGCGTCGAACACCGGCCCGATCGTCGCCGGATCGAGCGAGGGAGATTCGAGCCGGGCCAGGGCGCAGAGCTCGTCACGCATGGCGCTGCGTCGCGCCCGGAGCCAATCGAGAAGCGCCTCGGCCAGAGAGTCGGGTTCGACGGCCGTCATGGACATCGTCTCGTTGCATCGGTCGAACCGGGCCCGAGGGCAACACCCATCCGGGCTGACACCATGCGGCTGACAGGGACGGCGATCGAATGTACCCATGGGTTGCGTGAGCCCGACAGACGGAAGTGGACCGCGAGCCGGCGCAGAGTCCGGCGGGTCCCCGAGCCGCCGGCGCCCCCCGCCGAGGGCGCGGGTCGCACCCCTGCTCGACGCCCTCCGGGCTCAGGCGCGGAGCGCGCCGGCCGGGTTCGGGCTCGATCCGATCCCGGAGCCGGTGCTCGAGGCCATGGCCCGGGTCCCACGCGAGCCGTTCGTTCCGCCCGAGCTCGAGACCCGCGCCTACGACAACACGGCCCTGCCGATCGGCTCGGGCCAGACGATCTCGCAGCCCTACATCGTGGCCCTCATGACCCAGCTCGCCTGCGTGGAGCCCGGCGACCGGGTGCTCGACGTCGGAACGGGCTCGGGCTACCAGGCCGCGGTGCTCGCCGAGCTCGGCGCCGAGGTGGTGACGGTCGAACGGATCCCCGAGCTGGCCCGCGCGGCACGCGCGCGGCTCGCGCGGCTCGGCTACGGGTGGATCGATGGGCGCACGGCCGATGCCACGCAGGGGCTGCCAGACGTCGCCCCCTTCGCGGCCATCGTGGTCGCGGCCGCCACGCCCGACGTGCCCCCCGCCCTCATCGAGCAGCTCGCGCCCGGCGGCCGATTGGTGATCCCTCTCGGCGCCTCGACGGAGGGACAGCGCATGACCGTGGTCCGCAAGCATCGCGACGGCACCACCACCCGTGAGGGCGAGCTGCCCGTGGCCTTCGTCCCCCTGGTGGCCGCCGACACCGATCCGTAGCGCGACCTACGCCCACACGGGACCGCCACGATCGGGGACCGCCACGATCGGGGACCGCCACGATCGGGGACCGCCACGATCGGCTGGCCGTTCGCGTCCACCGGAAAATCCAACGCCCGGGCCCGGAACGAGCCCGCACTGCACAGGCTGGGGGCGAGGGCATGGCTCGGGGACGCGGGCGAGGCGCGTGACCGCGACCACGTGTCGCCATGTCGCAGGGAGCGGAACGTCGCCAGCGGCCCGAACAGGCGTCCGAACGCGGCCGAACCCGCAAGCGGACGCTAGGGATGGGCCTCCAGGCCCCAGGCGGCGTAGCGAAGGGCGACGCCCTCGGGCGTCTCGTAGGGGCGGAGCGCTTCGCGGACGGTCTCGCCCACCGCGGCCCGCAGCGACTCGGGCGCATCGCGCAGGATGCGGGCGGCCGGGCCGAGCTCGAAGGTGATCGAGACGGCCTGGTCGAGGGTTCCGGGTCCGCCGAGGAGCAGGGTGCCGGAGAGGTCGTGGATCTCGACCGTCCCGAACCCCGCCCGTTCGAGCAGGCGAGTCAGCCGCTCGGGGTCGGCCATCGAGAAGGGGCCTGGCGTTCCCGGCTCGGGAGGCGACGGCAGCTCGATGTGACGGGCCGCGGCCGCCACCGGGACCGCCATCCAGGGATTCCGCGCGAGCTCCTGCCAGCAGACGAAGCCCAGGCTTCCGCCGGGCCCGACCGCGCCCACGAGGAAGCGGAA
>CAYYUT010000360.1:0-4367 GCA_964474935.1 uncultured Spirochaetales bacterium | reverse complement strand
CGCAAGGCCGAGCTCGACGCCCAGCTCGTGGCCGAGAACATCGCCCTGCAGCTCGAGCGCCGGGTGGCCTTCCGCCGGGCCATGAAGAAGGCCGTGACGTCGACCATGAAGTTCGGCGCGGGTGGTGTGCGGATCGCGTGCGGTGGACGTCTCGGCGGGGCCGAGATGGGTCGGCGTGAGTGGTACCGTGACGGCCGCGTGCCGCTCCACACGTTGCGTGCCGACATCGACTACGGCTTCGCCGAAGCGCGCACCACCTACGGCGTGATCGGGGTGAAGTGCTGGGTCTTCAAGGGGGATCTCGGCGACAAGGAGATCCGTACCGGTGCGCTCTCCCAGCGCGGCCGCGACGAGGTGGCGAGGTAGATGCTCCAGCCGAAACGCGTCAAGCGCCGGAAGGTCCACAAGGGCCGCATTCGGGGGGCCTCGCAGAGGGGCAACTCGGTGTCGTTCGGGGACTTCGGCCTGCAGGCCACCAGCTCGGGCCGGATCACGGCCCGCCAGATCGAGGCCGCCCGGATCGCCATGACCCGCCACGTGAAGCGCGGCGGGAAGATCTGGATCCGCATCTTTCCGGACAAGCCGATCACCAAGAAGCCGGCCGAGACCCGGATGGGCAAGGGCAAGGGCAATCCCGAAGAGTGGGTGGCCGTGGTGCGGCGCGGCCGCATGCTCTACGAGATGGAGGGCGTTCCCGCCGACATCGCCAAGCAGGCGCTCCGCCTCGCGGCTCACAAGCTGCCCGTGTCGACTCGCTTCGTCGAGCGGGAGGAGATCGGATGAAGGCGAGCGAGCTTCGCGACCTCTCCCCGGAAGAGCTCTCGACCAAGGTGCGCGAGCTGCGGGACGAGCTCTTCAATCTCAAGGTCAAGCATTCGACCGGTCAGCTCGAGGACACCGCGCGGCTCGGCTCGCTGCGCCGCGAGGTCGCCCGGGTCGAGACCGTGATCCGCGAGCGACAAGGAGTGGCAGGATGAACCGACGCGGCATGAGACGAACGCTCGTCGGAACCGTGGTGAGCGACAAGATGGACAAGACCGTCGTCGTCCGGGTGGACCGTCTGGTCAAGGACCGCCGCTACCACAAGTACGTGAATCGCTACGCCCGCTACATGGCGCACGACGAAGCCAACGAGTGCGCGGTGGGCGACCGGGTGCGCATCATCGAACACCGTCCCCTCTCGAAGCGGAAGCGCTGGAAGGTCCAGTCGACGCTCGAGAAGGCGTTGCGCGTCTAGCCTGGTTGGACCGAGGCCATGATCCAGTCCGAATCCACCCTCCAGGAGGCCGACAACTCCGGCGCGCGCAAGGTCGCCTGCATCAAGGTGCTCGGCGGTACTCGTCGCAAGTACGCTTCGATCGGCGACATCATCGTCGTGACCGTGAAGGAGGCCATCCCGAACGCGCGTGTCAAGAAGGGCGACGTCCGCAGGGCGGTCGTGGTCCGTACGGCCAAGGGCGTAGGGCGCCCCGACGGCTCGGTGATCAAATTCGACGACAACGCCGCGGTGCTGATCGACAATCAGAAGGAGCCGATCGGGACGCGCATCTTCGGGCCCGTGGCCCGCGAGCTCCGCGCGCGGCGCTTCATGAAGATCATCTCGCTCGCTCCGGAGGTGCTGTGATGATCCCGAGGGTGCTCGAACGCTATCGCGGCGACGCCGTCGGCAAGCTCACGACGGAGTTCGGCTACAAGAACAAGCACCAGGTGCCCATGCTCGACAAGATCGTCGTGAACATCGGCCTCGGCGAGGCGAGCGCCAATCCGAAGCTGCTCGAGAAGGCGGTCACCGAGCTGGCCCAGATCACGGGGCAGAAGCCGATCGTGCGGCGGGCGCGCAAGTCGGTGGCCAACTTCAAGCTGCGCCAGGGGCAGGCGATCGGCTGCTCGGTGACGCTTCGCGGCTACCGCATGTGGGAGTTCTTCGACCGGCTCGTGAGCACGGCGCTCCCGCGGGTCCGCGACTTCAAGGGCGTGTCGCCGAAGGCGTTCGATGGGCGCGGCAACTACACGCTCGGGGTCCGCGAGCAGATCATCTTCCCCGAGATCGAGTACGACAGCGTGGAGCGCATCACCGGGATGAACGTCACGCTTTGCACCACCGCGGAGACGGACGCCGAGGCGCGGGCGCTCCTGGGGCATCTGGGGATGCCCTTCCGCCAGTAGGCAGGAACGAGGAATCGAGACATGATGACCGACCCCGTCGCCGACATGCTGAGCCGAATCCGGAACGCGCAACGCGCGCGTCACGCACGGACGCTGGTTCCCTCTTCGAAGCTCAAGATCGCCATCGCGCGCGCGCTCGAGAGTCATGGGTACGTGTCGGACGTCGAGATGGGCACCGAGGGCAATCACCCCGTGATCTCGATCGCACTCCGCTACCGCCCCGATGGCCCCGGCCTGAGCGACGGGACTCGCCGCGTCTCGCGCCCCGGTCGGCGGGTCTACGTGCGCGCCGATGCGGTGCCGAAGGTTCGCAACGGCCTGGGCGTCGGACTCGTCTCGACCTCTCGCGGCGTGCTCTCGGATTCGGACGCCCGCACCCAGGCGGTGGGCGGCGAGTTCCTCTGCGAGGTCTGGTAGCGATGTCGCGGGTCGGACGAGCAGTCATCAAGGTCCCGAGCGGCGTCGAGGTGCGCGTCGCCGACGGAGCCATGACGGTCAAGGGGCCGCGCGGGACGCTCTCTCGGCCGTTGCCCTCGGGTGTCGAGGTCGAGATCCAGGACTCCGAGGTCAGGGTGCAACGGGGGAGCGACAGCAAGCCGATGCGGGCGCGTCACGGTCTCGTCAGGGCCCTGCTCGCGAACATGGTCGTCGGCGTGAGCCAGGGCTTCACCCGGGTGCTCGAGATCCAGGGCGTCGGGTATCGCGCCGAGGCCAAGGGAAAGACCCTGAACCTGATGCTGGGCTTCTCGCATCCGGTCGAGATGTCGGTGCCCGAGGGTTTGAAGGTGTCGGTCGAGGGGACGACGCTGGTGACGATCGAGGGCAACGATCCGGAGATCGTCGGGCAGTTCGCCGCCGACGTGCGGGCCTTGCGGCCGCCCGAGCCCTACAAGGGCAAGGGTGTCCGCTACCGCGACGAAGAGATCCGCCGCAAGGTCGGCAAGGCCGGAACGGGTTGAGACCATGCACAAGAAGATCCCGCAAGCGAAACGACGGATGCATCTGGCGCGCAAGAGCCGGGTCAAGAACAAGATCGCGACGGACGATCGCGCCTGGCTGACGATCTTTCGAAGCAACAAGCACATGTACGCCCAGATCGTCGATGCCACGACGGGGCGCACGCTGGCGAGCGCTTCGACTCGCTCGAAGGACGTGCTGGGCGACGCCGAGGGCACCGGCGGCGTCGAGGCGGCCAAGCGCGTCGGCATGGCCATTGCGCGGCAGGCCCAGGAACTGCAGATCGAGAAGGTCGTTTTCAACCGGAACGGGTTTCTCTACCACGGGCGCGTGAAGGCCGTCGCAGACGGCGCTCGCGAGGCCGGACTGGAATTCTAGAGACATGCATCAGCTGAATCCGAACGACTTCGATCTGAAGGACCGCGTGGTCCACATCAACCGCGTCGCCAAGGTGGTGAAGGGCGGCCGCCGCTTCAGCTTCAGCGCACTGGTCGTCGTGGGCGACAGCGCCGGGGTGGTCGGCGTGGGCATGGGCAAGGCCGGAGAGGTGCCCGAGGCGATCCGCAAGGGAGTCGAGCGTGCGCGCAAGACCCTGATCCGGGTTCCGCTCCAGGGCGGCACGATCCCCCACGAGATCCTGGGCCTGTTCGGCGCCGGGCGGGTGCTGCTCCGCCCGGCATCGCCCGGTACCGGGGTCATTGCGGGGGGCGGAGTGCGCGCGGTGGTCGAATCGGCCGGCGTCAGGGATCTGCTCACCAAGACGCTCGGAACCAACAACCCCCACAACGTGGTGCGCGCCACCATGGCCGGCCTGGAATCGCTTCGCGACCCGGAGATCCGGGCGCACGAGCTGGCGGCATCGTGAGCGCGCCGGAGAGCCAGCCGGGGCGGGTCCGAGTGACGCTGGTCCGCAGCCCGATCGGGTTCGACCGTCGCCAGCGGGCGACCCTTCGAGGCCTCGGACTTCGCCGCCTGAACCAGACCGTCGAGCTCGCCGACGGCGCTTCGGTGCGCGGCATGATCGGCAAGGTCCTGCATCTCGTGACGGTGGAGGAGGGCACATGCTCGACCGACTGAAGCCGAAATCCGGATCCCGACATCGCCCGAAGCGGGTCGGCCGGGGCCCGGGCTCGGGCGTCGGCAAGACGTCCGGCCGCGGGGTGAAGGGGCAGGGCAAGCGCTCGCCGGGCCGCGAGACCCCGCTCATCTTCGAGGGCGGCCAGATGCCCTTGACGCGGCGGCTG